>CAYLYS010000015.1:0-42427 GCA_964388175.1 uncultured Chromatiales bacterium
CTCGATTTCGTGAAGGACGACGAGAACATCAACTCGCAGCCCTTCATGCACTGGCGTGAACGTTTCCTCTACTGTATGGAAGCGGTGAACAAGGCCTCGGCCGCCACCGGCGAAGTCAAGGGGCACTATCTGAACGTCACCGCCGGCACGATGGAAGAGATGTACGAGCGTGCGGAATTCGCCAAGCAGCTCGGCTCGGTCATCATCATGATCGATCTCGTCATCGGCTATACCGCGATCCAGTCGATGGCCAAGTGGGCGCGCAAGAACGACATGATTCTGCACCTGCACCGCGCCGGCAACTCGACCTATTCGCGCCAGAAGAACCACGGCATGAACTTCCGCGTCATCTGCAAGTGGATGCGCATGGCGGGTGTGGACCATATCCATGCCGGTACCGTCGTCGGCAAGCTCGAAGGCGACCCGCTGATGATCAAGGGCTTCTACGATGTGCTGCGCGAGACGCACAACGAAAAGAACCTGGAGACCGGTCTGTTCTTCGATCAGGGCTGGGCTTCGCTCAACAAGGTCATGCCGGTTGCCTCGGGCGGTATCCACGCCGGTCAGATGCATCAGCTCATCCACTACCTGGGTGAGGACGTCATCCTGCAGTTCGGCGGCGGCACCATCGGCCATCCGCAGGGCATCCAGGCCGGCGCCACCGCCAACCGCGTCGCGCTCGAAGCCATGATCCTGGCGCGCAACGAAGGCCGTGACTACCTGAAGGAAGGCCCGCAGATTCTGGAGAACGCCGCCAAGAGCTGCGGCCCGCTGAAGGCCGCGCTGGATACGTGGAAGGACATCACCTTCAACTACGAATCCACCGACACGCCGGACTTCGTGCCCACGACCACGGCCAGCGTCTAAACGAATCGAGGAGATGCAATCATGATGACCAATCCTGGCAACCGCCTCACGCAGGGCCAGTTCTCGTTCCTGCCGGACCTGACCGATGCGCAGATCACCGCGCAGATCAAGTACGCGCTGAAGAACAACTGGGCGGTCAACGTCGAGTACACCGACGATCCGCATCCGCGCAACACCTACTGGGAAATGTTCGGCATGCCCCTGTTCGATCTCAAGGACCCCGCCGGGATCCTGATGGAGATCAACAACTGTCGCAAGACTTTCCCGAATCACTACATTCGGGTCACCGCTTTCGACAGCACGCAGGGCTGGGAAACGCCGCGCATGTCCTACCTCGTCAACCGGCCGAAGAATGAGCCGGGCTTCAGACTGAAGCGCACGGAAGTGGAAGGCCGTCACGTCCACTACACGATCGAGTCGTACGCGGTGGACAAGCCGGAAGGCGAGCGTTACTGAGTCCGGTCCGTAGTTCAGTAGTCGGTAAGTAAAGGCGCCGCCGTCGCGAGGCGGCGGCGCCTTCTTTCCCGTCCGATACAGCCGATGGAAGTCTTATCATGACAGAGACAGCGAACACTCCCGCCGATCAGCAGAGCGACAGCGTCATCGATCTGGAAGCGGAGTTCCGTGATTCCAATATTCAGGAAGTGCTGGACAAGCTCGACCGTGAGCTGATCGGTCTGGTGCCGGTCAAGACGCGCATCCGCGAAGTCGCCGCGCTGCTCCTGGTCGATCGCATCCGCAACCGTGTCGGCCTGAGCGCGGAGACACCGACACTGCACATGAGTTTCACCGGCAATCCCGGCACCGGCAAGACCACGGTCGCGCTGCGCATGGCGGAGATCCTGCATCGCCTGGGGTATGTGCGCGGAGGTCACCTGGTGGCGGTGACGCGCGATGATCTGGTCGGTCAGTACATCGGCCATACCGCGCCGAAGACCAAGGAAGTGATCAAGAAGGCCATGGGCGGCGTGCTCTTCATCGACGAAGCCTATTATCTCTACCGTCCCGAGAACGAACGCGACTACGGACAGGAATCCATCGAGATCCTGCTGCAGGTGATGGAGAACAATCGCGACGATCTGGTCGTGATCCTCGCCGGCTACAAGGATCGCATGGATCAGTTCTTCCGCAGCAATCCGGGCATGCGCTCACGTATCGCCCATCATGTCGATTTCCCCGATTATCAGCCGCAGGAGCTGCTGGAGATTTCCAAGCTCATGCTGGCGCAGCAGAACTACCGTTTCAGCGCGGAAGCCGAGCACGCTTTCTCCGACTATGTGAAAAAGCGCATGGAGATGCCCCATTTCGCCAATGCACGCTCGGTGCGCAACGCGCTCGATCGCGCGCGTCTGCGCCAGGCCAACCGGCTGTTCGCCAGCCGTGCCCAGAACCTCACGCGCGATCAGATCATGACCATCGAGGCATCCGATGTGCTCGCCAGCCGCGTGTTCACCGAAGCCGCAGAGAAGGGTGGCAAGTAACACCCCTCGCCGGGGCGCCGGCCGCGTTCATCGTTCGGGTCGTTGGGATACCGATGGTTCGATCGGGTCGTAGCGAATATTGACGAGCGGTGCGGGTTTTCGTCCGCACCGCCATCCCTGCTATATCCGAGCTATGTCCGATCCGCGTCCGCACGCGCGTCGCGCGCGATCTGCAGCGCGCCGAACAATCCCGCTTCCGGATTCATCACCACCGTCACCGGTATGGTCGCGGTCAGCGCCGACATGATGCCCTTGGCATTGAATGCGCCGATGAAGCGCTCACGTTCGGTGATGGCGTCGATGATGCGGGCGGCGATGCCGCCCGATATGTACAGCCCGCCGTAAGGCAGCAAAGTCAGCGCCAGGCTGCCGGCATGGGCGCCGTAGATGGAGACGAACAGATCGAGCGCTTCGCGCGCCAGCGCATCGGCCGGCTCGGCGAGGGCGAAGGCGGAAATCGCGGCGGCGGCGTCACCCTCGGCCATCGCCCGCGCGAGCGCATCCGTCGCACGGGCGGGAGCGCGCGACGCGAGAAAGCGATAGATGCTGCACAGACCCGCACCCGACAGCACATGCTCGATCGAAACGTGGGCGCCGTGGCTTTCGTTCAGCCAGACGAGCAGTGCGCACTGCAGCGCGCCGCGCGGCGCGAAATCGGCGTGCCCGCCTTCCGAAGGCAAGGCGGTGTAGCGGTCTTCCCGCCAGATCAGCTGGCTGATGCCGAGACCGGTGCCGGCGCCGATCACCGTGCGCGCGCCGTGCGCGCGCGGCGTGCCCGGCTGCAGCACGTGCAGATCGCCCGGCGGCAGCGTATCGATGCCGTAGGCCTGGGCCTGGAAATCGTTGATCAGGCGTACGGCCGGGATGCCGAAGCGCCGGGCCAGATCGGACGCATCGATGTGCCAGCCGACGTTGGTGACGTGGGCGCTGACGCCATCGGCGGCGATGGGGCCGGCGACGGCGAAACAGGCGGCGCGCGGGGCGGCGTGCGCACTGCCGAGCGTGGCCAGGAAATGCGCGATCATCGCCTCGAAGGTGGGGAAATCGGCGCTGGCGTAGCGCTCGCTGGCGAGGATGTGCGCGGCGCCCTCACGTTCTTGCCCGCGTTCTTCGGCGAGCGCGAGCAGCGTCTTGGTGCCGCCGATGTCGGCCGCGAGCAGACTCATGCGTGCATCCCGCCGAGCTGCGATGCTGCCGCGCGGTCCAGATACCATTCGAGCCCGGCGCCGGGGCGCAGCTGCCCCACCGGATAATCGGCGGCGCGCGCGCTGAACGCGGCGGCGACGATGTCGGCCTTGTCGGCGCCCGCGACCAGCATCATCACGTGCCGCGCCGCATCGATCGCGGGATAGGTCAGGCTGAGGCGCCATGCCGACAGTTGCGGCACGAACACGGCGGCGGCGAGAGAGGATTCCTCCTCGAGAATCGCGGTGCCGGGAAACAGCGAGGCGATGTGTCCGTCGCGGCCGAGGCCGAGCAGGAGCAGATCGAGCTGCGGCGGCGCGAGCGGACGGTCGGCGCGCGGCAGATGGCGCTGCAGCAGTTCTTCGTATTCGCACGCCGCCGCCATGGGTTCGGCTTCGCCGCGCATGCGGTATACCCGCGAGGGCGCGACAGCCAGGGGCGACAGCAGCGTTTCCTGCGCCATGCGGTAATTGCTGTCGGGATGGTCGGGCGGCACGCAGCGTTCGTCGCCGAACCAGATGCGCACGGCGCGCCAGTCGATGCGCTGGCGGCGCGGCAGCGTGGCGAGCAGACGGTAAAGCGTCTGCGGCGTCGATCCGCCCGCGAGCGCGACATGAAAGGCGCCGCGTTCGCGGATCGCCTGCGCGGCGAGTGTTTCCCAGCGGTCGGCGGCGGCAGCGGCAGTCGCCTGCAGATCCTCGCCGATGTGCACCTCACTGCTGCCGCTCATGCGGTCTCCCTGTGATCCTCTTTCGCAGATCGTCCCCGAGCCATTCGCTGAATCGTCGAATCATCCCACCAATCATCAGGGCCGCCTTTGCTTGCCTGTGCGGTCGCGCAGGGACCATAATGGGCAATCTGGACGAGCGCGGTCCGTGGCCATTATAGCGCGGCAAGCCGCGGCGGACAGCGGACGCGCCGGCCGGGGCCAGTTCATCCCGTGAGCGGGAAAACAACGGCCATCATTAGATTACGAGCGCCGATCGCTTCGTGGAGGAGCGTGCCGACGCGGAAGGCTCCGCGCCAGGACGAAGAGGAATTTATGTCTGCTTGGATATGGCTTGTACTGACCGGCGTGGCCGGTCTGATCGCCGGCTTTTTCATCGGGCGTTCGAGCAGCGCGGGTGTGAAGCGTTCCCTGCAGCTCGATCAGGAGCTGCGTGACGTGCGCGGCGAGCTCGATCGTTACCGCAACAGCGTGGTGGAGCATTTCACCGGCACGGCGCAGCTGGTCAACAAACTCACCGCCGACTACCGCGAGATGTACCAGCATCTGTCGCGCGGCGCGCAGGAACTGGCCGGCGGCCGCACGCCGCACATCGAAAGCCTGGCGGCGCCGCAGGTCGAACGTATCCCGGCGCCGTCGATCGTGGATGAATTCCTCGACGATGAAGCCGCGGTGCGCGGCGATTTCGGCACGGCGCAGCCGGGGCGCACGCCGCGCACCGAAGGCTGGTACGATGATGTTGCGCCGGGTACGGAAGTGCCCGATTACGCGCGCGAAGAAAGCCATCGTCGCACGAACTCCTGAACACCGGCGCACCGCGTTCATCCGCGGCGCGCCGTACCCCGCCACCACTCACTCGCGGCCCAGAGCCTCTCTTTACGGCGTCGCTCTTTCCAGCAGCAGAAAGCTGTAAGCGAAATCCGCGTTGCGGTGATCGCTGCGCGCGGTCACCGTCCATGCCTGTTCATCGTAAGCGGGAAAAAAGGTGTCGCCGTCGAAATCGCGATCGATCAGCGTGAGATGGATGCGGTCGGCATCGGCGAGCGCCTGCTCGTAGATGGAAGCGCCGCCGATGACCATGATTTCCCCGGCAGTTTCATCAGCAGTTTCATCGGCGTCGCCGCAGGCGGCATAGGCCGCTTCCAGCGAAGGACAGACCGTGAAACCGGGCGCCTGATAGCCGGCGCTGCGCGTGACCACGATGTTGCGGCGGCCGGGCAAGGGCCGGCCGATCGATTCGCAGGTCTTGCGCCCCATGACCACCGGCTTGCCCAGGGTGAGCGCGCGGAAGTGACGCAGGTCTTCGGGCAGATGCCACGGCAGCCCGCCGTCGCGGCCGATGACGCGGTTGCGTCCCATGGCGACAACGAGCGAAATCGTTCTCACACCGCCACCAGTGCGCGGATCGCGGCGTGGGACTGATAGTCGACCAGCTCGAAATCCTCATAGACGAAATCGAAGATCGAGTCCCGTGCCGGATTGAGCCGCATGCGCGGCAGCGGATAGGGCTCGCGCGCGAGCTGGGTATCGGCCTGTTCCAGATGGTTGAGATACAGGTGCACGTCGCCGAAAGTGTGGACGAACTCGCCGGCTTCGAGTCCGGTCACCTGCGCGATCATCATCGTCAGCAGCGCATAGGAAGCGATGTTGAACGGCACACCGAGAAAGATGTCGGCGCTGCGCTGATAGAGCTGGCACGACAGACGTCCCTCGGCGACATAGAACTGGAACAGCAGATGACAGGGCGGCAGCGCCATGCGCTCGATTTCCGATACGTTCCACGCGCTGACGATGAGACGGCGTGAATCCGGATTGTGCCGGATGTCGTCGATGACGCGGCTGATCTGATCGATGTGCTTGCCGCCCGGCGTGGGCCAGGCGCGCCACTGCCGTCCGTAGACCGGACCGAGTTCGCCCGCATCGTCGGCCCATTCATTCCAGATGGTGACGCCGTGTTCGCGCAGATAGGCGATATTGGTGTCGCCGCTGAGGAACCACAGCAGTTCGTGGATGATGCTCTTCAGATGCGTTTTCTTGGTCGTCACCAGCGGAAAGCCCGCGCTCAGATCGAAGCGCATCTGATGCCCGAACAGGCTGAGCGTGCCGGTGCCGGTGCGGTCTTCCTTGCGTACGCCATGGTGGCGGACCTGTCGCAGCAGGTCGAGATATTGCTTCATTTCAGGGTCTCTGCGATAAGCGGGCGCGATGGGCCCAGGCCAGCAGGACGATGCCGGCGATGATCATGGGAGTGGACAGCAGCTGACCCATGGTCAGCCAGTCGCCGGCGAGGAAACCGATGTGCTGGTCCGGCATGCGGGTGAATTCGACGAGAAAACGGAAGGCGCCGTAGCACAGCAGGAACAGGCCGGAAACCGCCATCGTCGGCCGCGGCTGGCTCGAATACAGCCAGAGGATGACGAACAGCAGCGCGCCTTCGAGCGCGGCTTCGTAGAGCTGCGAGGGGTGGCGCGGCAAGCCGCCCGCGCGCGGATCGGCGAAGACCATTGCCCAGGGCAGATCGCTCACCCGTCCCCACAGTTCGCCGTTGATGAAATTGCCGATGCGGCCGGCGCCGAGACCGATCGGCACCAGCGGTGCGGTGAAATCGGCGACTTCGAAGAAGCTTTTGCCGTGCCTGCGCCCGAACAGCCACAGCGCGACGAGCACACCGATCAGCCCGCCGTGGAAGGACATGCCGCCTTCCCAGATCCGGAACAGACTGAGCGGATCGATGAGTGTGGCGTCGAGATCATAAAATAGGATGTAGCCGATGCGGCCGCCGAGCACGGCGCCGAGCGCACCGAAGAACACCAGATCGGAGACCTGCTGCGCATCCCAGTCCGTCCGCGCACGCGCGCGGTAGCGTCCCAGATAAAAGGCGGCGAGGAAGCCGATCAGATACATCAGGCCGTACCAGTGGACGTCCACGGGTCCGATGCTGACGGCGACGGGGTCGATGGCGGGATGTTTCAGCACGATGGCGCACAGTATATAACACGGGCTTTGTGTTCTACCGCTTCTCCCGTCAGTGGTGATGAGCCTGTGGCTTTACGTTTGCGGGACGCGCTCTTCGCCATCCATGGCCGCTCGACGGCGGCATCCTTGCCGCCGACGGTCCCGCAAACGTAAAGCCACAGGCTCCTGCGAATGGCATCGGGCCTGGAAAGAACGTGCGACGAGTTCTTTCTCGCATTGCCAGCGAACCTTTCGGAGCGTCTGCCCTTGCTCAGTCCCGGACCGTCGGCGCCAGGGATGGCGCCGTCGAGCGGCCATGGATGCCGAAAAGCGCGTCCGGGACTGAGCAAGGGCAGACGCTGGAACTACCGCTCTCGGACAATCAATCGACCAGCCAGCGGCGCTCGAGCTACTCCCCACCCACATGCACGATGAAGGTCTTCAGATACTCGGTCTCGGGAATCGCCGGATGACCGGGATGATCCGGCCCCTGGCGGTGCTGTTCGAGGATGCGCAGGCGATTACCGAGGCGGGTGCCTTCCTGCAGGATCACGCGGCGCAGCTCCTCGGCGGAAAGATGGAAGGAGCAGGACGCGGAGATCAGGATGCCGCCCTCGGAGAGCAGCCGCAGCGCCAGGCGGTTGATGCGCTGATAGGCGTTGAAGCCGGCCTTGCTGTCCTTGCGCCGCTTGATGAAAGCCGGCGGATCGACGATGACGAGATCGTAGCGCTCGCCGGCATCGGCCATGGCCCTGAGCACCTCGAAGGCGTCGCCCTGGCGGGTGGTGAGGCGCTCGCCGACGCCGTTGAGCGCGGCGTTCTCGCGCGCCAGATCGAGCGCCGACTGCGAGGCGTCCACGCACACCACTTCGCTGGCGCCGGCCGCGGCCGCCTGGATGCCCCAGGCGCCGCTGTAGCTGAATGCATCGAGCACGCGCCGTCCCGGCGCATACGTGGCCAGCCGCGCCCGCGCCATGCGGTGGTCGAAGAACCAGCCGGTCTTCTGGCCGCCGAGCGCGGGGAATGCGAAGCGCAGGCCGTTTTCCTCCACTGTCAGGCGCTCCGGCGTTTCCGGCGGCGCCTCGACGTAGAGCTCCAGCCCTTCCTGCGCGCGGATCGCGGTATCGTTGCGGAATATCAGCAGTTCCGGCTGCAGCAGCGCCTCGAGCGCCGCGCGGATCACCGCCTTGCGCTGTTCCATGCCGGCGGTGGTGATCTGCGCGATCAGCGTGTCGCCGTAGCGGTCCACCACCAGCCCGGGCAGGCCGTCGGCCTCGCCGTAGACCAGGCGGTAATGCGGGCGGTCGAACAGTTGTTCGCGCAGGGCCAGCGCCTCCTGCAGGCGGCGTCCGATCACGTCGGCGTCGAAGTCGGCGCCGGGACGGCGGCTGACGAGACGGGCGCAGATCAGTGAATGTGGATTGACGTAGGCGGTGCCGAGCGCCCGTCCGTGGCTGCCGTAGACATCGGCCAGCGCGCCGGGTTCGAAGCCGCTGAGCGGCGTCGCCGCCACGTCCACTTCATTGCTGTAGATCCAGGGGTGGCCGGCAAGTACGCGCCGTTCTTCGTTCTTCTTGAGCTGCAAGGTCTTTTTCATATGGATTGCCTGAGGTGGCCGGCACGGCGCCGGCGGGGAAGCCTTGCGGGTTTATTTCGCCGGCGAATCTTAGCATAATAGCCCGTCCCTTGATCCCGTGCGCCTGGCCGCTGTCCGCGCCCTACCACCGCTGCTCTTGCCCGCTGAACGGATGCCGGCATTCCGGCCCGGCGCCGAGGCATGCATCGACGCGACAGGATCGACCGAATACGGAAGCAAAAAACCGGGCGTCACGGACGCCTGCAATGAAACGAGAGGTAGTAGAGCATGGCCATCGGTGAAACGATTACGCAATTCATTACCAAGGAACAGCGGCGCGTCGGCGGGACGGGCGATTTCACCGCCATCCTCAATGACACGCTGACCGCCTGCAAGCAGATCGCCAACGCCGTCAACAAGGGCGCCCTGATCGGTGTACTGGGCGGCGCCGGTGCGGAGAACGTCCAGGGCGAGGCGCAGAAGAAGCTCGACGTCATCTCCAACGACATGATGATCGAGGCCAACGACTGGGGCGGCCACCTGGCGGCGATGGCATCCGAAGAAATGGAAGAGATCTATCCCATTCCGGATGGCTATCCGCGCGGCAAGTATCTGCTGCTGTTCGATCCGCTGGACGGCTCCTCCAACATCGACGTCAACATCTCGGTCGGCACCATCTTCTCGATCCTGCGCTGTCCGGAAGGCGTCACCAACCCCACCGTCAAGGATTTCCTGCAGCCCGGCACGCAGCAGGTCTGCGCCGGCTATGCGCTGTACGGGCCTTCGACCATGCTGGTGATGACCACCGGCCAGGGCGTCAACGGCTTTACGCTCGACCGCAACATCGGCGAGTTCGTGCTCACCCATCCCGACATGCGCGTCCCGGAAGACACACGCGAGTTCGCCATCAACGCCTCCAACAGCCGCTTCTGGGAGGCACCGGTGCGCCGCTACGTCGATGAGTGCCTCGCCGGCAAGACCGGTGCGCGCGGCGCCGATTTCAATATGCGCTGGGTGGCGTCGATGGTCGCCGAAGTGCACCGCATCCTCACCCGCGGCGGCATCTTCCTTTACCCCAAGGACACCAAGGATCCGAAGAAGGAAGGCCGGCTGCGGCTGATGTACGAGGCCAACCCGATGTCCTTCATCGTCGAACAGGCGGGCGGCGTCAGCTCCACCGGTCGTGCGCGCATCATGGAAGTGCAGCCGCACGACCTGCATCAGCGCATCCCCGTCATCCTCGGCTCGCGCAATGAAGTCGAGCGCGTGATTTCCTACCATCAGGAAACGCGCTGATCCCGTCCCCCTCTCCCCACCCGCAGCGGGCGGGGAGAGGTGCTTTTCCCGCCTATATGTAGGTGCTTTCGCGGGCGTGGCCACCGCCGGGTGCAACGGGTATAGTATGCTCCGTTTGTACTAGATCCTGGTACCAGATCGGTCCCTGCACCCGAACCGCAAGCACTCCAAAAATGACTCTCGAACAGACATCATTGCACGATGAACATGTGCGCCTCGGCGCGCGCATGGTCGATTTTGCCGGCTGGAGCATGCCGCTGCACTACGGTTCGCAGCTCGATGAGCACCGCGTGGTGCGCGAATCCGCCGGCATGTTCGACGTTTCCCACATGGCGGCGAGCGAAGTGACGGGCCGCGACGCGCGCGCGTTTCTGCAGCGCCTGCTCGCCAATGACGTCGCCCGCCTCAAGCACGGCCAGGCGCTGTACAGCTGCATGCTCAACGAGCGCGGCGGCGTCATCGACGATCTCATCGTCTACGGCATCGACGGCCGCGACGAATATCGCGTGATCAGCAATGCCGGCACGCGCGCCAAGGATCTCGCCTGGATGCGCCGCGTCGCCGCCGCTTTCGACGTCGAGCTGCGTGAACGGCGCGACACGGCGCTCATCGCCGTGCAGGGACCGCAGGCGCGCGCCGCGGTCCACACCGCGTTCGGCGACGAGGCGCTCGCCCGCACGGCCGAAGCGCTGGCGCCGTTCTATGCGGTGCAGGCGGGCAATCTGTTCATCGCGCGCACCGGCTATACCGGCGAGGACGGTTACGAAATCATGCTGCCGGCCAAGGATGCGCCGGATTTGTGGCGGGCGCTGCTCGCCGCGGGCGTGGCGCCGGCGGGACTGGGCGCGCGCGATACGCTGCGCCTCGAAGCGGGCATGGCGCTCTATGGACAGGATATGGACGAAGACGTGAGCCCGCTCGAAGCGGGGCTCGGCTGGACCGTGGCGTGGAATCCCGAGGATCGCGACTTCATCGGCCGCGAGGCGCTGGAGCGCATCCGCGCCGGTGCGCATCGCCAGTCGAAGGGGCTGGTGCTGGAAGGGAAAGGCGTGCTGCGCGCGCATCAGAAAATCTATGCCGGCGAACGCGAGATCGGCGAGATCACCAGCGGCAGTTTTTCTCCCGTGCTCGATCGCGCCATCGCGCTCGCGCGGCTCGATGCCGACGCCGCCGGCGAGATCACGGTCGATGTGCGCGGGCGGCGGTTGCCGGTGCGCGTGGTGGCGCCGCCCTTCGTGCGCCATGGCAAGGTGCGCGTGACGCTCGACTGACAGCGGCGCGGCAAACGACTGTCATCGCAACACTGAACATTTTTAAAGCGAGAACCCTGATCATGAGCGACATACCTACGGATCTGAAATATACCTCGACGCACGAGTGGATCGAGGACGAAGGCGACGGCACGGTGAAGGTCGGCATCACCGACCATGCCCAGGCGCTGCTCGGCGATATGGTCTACATCGAGCTGCCCGACATCGGCCGCAACGTCGATGCCGGCGAGGAGTGCACCGTGGTGGAATCGGTCAAGGCCGCGTCGGACGTCTACAGCCCGGTCACCGGCGAGATCGTCGAAGTCAACGAGCTGCTGAGCGAGGATCCCGCGCTGGTGAACAAGGACGCCTACGGCGACGGCTGGCTGTTCCGCGTGCAGCTTGCCGAGAACACCGATCTGGACGATCTGCTCGACGCCGAAGGCTATGCCGAAGCGATCGCCGCGGAAGAAGAGGACTGATCGCTTCCATGCCATTCATTCCCCATACCGAGGACGAAGTCGCCGCCATGCTGGCGACCATCGGTGCCGCCGACATCGATACCCTGTTCGACGAGATTCCGCCCGAGCTGCGCGCGCGCGGCCTCGATGGCGTGCCGGCGGGCCTGTCCGAGATGGCGGTGGCGCGGCTGATGCGCGCGCGCGCGACGAACTGCGGCGCGCCGCTGTGCTTCATCGGCGCCGGCGCCTACGAGCATCACATTCCGGCGGCGATCTGGGAAGTGGCGACGCGCGGCGAGTTCTATTCCGCCTATACGCCCTATCAGGCCGAGGCCAGCCAGGGCACGCTGCAGCTGATCTACGAATACCAGAGCATGATGACGCAGCTCACCGCGCTCGATGCGTCCAATGCCTCGCTCTACGACGGCGCTTCGGCGCTGGCCGAAGCGGTGCTGATGGCGGTGCGCGCCAATCGCAGCGCAAAGGTCAAGCGTGTGCTGGTGCCGCGCTCGGTGAACCCGGTCTACCGCAAGGTGGCTGCGGGCTTGGTCGAAGCGCAGGGCATCACGCTGGAAAGCGTCGATTTCGATCCCGCCACCGGCGCGGTCGACGTCGACGCGCTGCAAGATGCACCCGGCGAGGCGGCGGCGCTGATCGTGCAGCAGCCGAACTTCTTCGGCGTGCTCGAAGACGCCGATGCGCTCACCGACTGGGGCCATCGCCACGGCATGCTGGTGGTGGCGGTCGCCAATCCCACCTCGCTGGCGCTGCTCAAGCCGCCGGGCGAATGGGGCGAGCGCGGCGCGGACATCGCCTGCGGCGAAGGCCAGCCGCTCGGCATTCCGCTGTCCTCGGGCGGACCGTATTTCGGTTTTATGTGCTGCAAGATGGAATACGTGCGGCAGATGCCCGGCCGCATCGTCGGCCGCACCGTCGATCTCGACGGCAAGCCCGGCTACGCGCTCACGCTGCAGGCGCGCGAGCAGCACATCCGCCGCTCCAAGGCGACATCCAACATCTGCACCAACCAGGGACTGATGGTGACCGCGGCCACGCAATACATCGCCATGCTCGGTGCGCGGGGTCTGCGCGAAGTCGCCGAAACCTCGCATGCCAATACGCATGCGCTGCTGCAGCGGCTGACCGCCGTCGCGGGCGTGACGCGCGCCTTCGACCGTCCCTATTTCCACGAGAACGTGATCCGGTTCGAGGGCGTCAGCGTCGCGCAGGTACTCGACCGCCTGGCCGAGGCCGGCATTCTCGGCGGCTACGATCTCACCGCGGACTATCCCGAACTGGGCCAGGCCCTGCTGGTGTGCGCCACCGAAACGCGCACGGCCGAAGATATCGAACGCTATGCCGCCGCGCTGCGCGCGGTGATGAACTGAATGGGCGAACGGCGAGACTCATGAGCGAACTGATATTCGAACAATCCCGGTCCGGGCGGCGTGCGCTGGGCCAGACACCGGGCGCACCGGCGTCCGCCGATAAGCAGGCCGGCATTCCGGCCGCATTCCTGCGTACGAAACCGCCGGCGCTGCCGGAGGTTTCCGAGCTGCAGGTGGTGCGTCACTACACGCGGCTGTCGCGCAAGAATTTCTCCATCGACACGCACTTCTATCCGCTCGGTTCGTGCACGATGAAGTACAACCCGCGCGCCTGCAACCAGCTCGCCGGCCTCGCCGGTTTCGCCGGCCGTCATCCGTACGCGCCGGAGCGTTTCAGCCAGGGTTTTCTCGCCTGCCTGTACGAGCTGCAGGAAATGCTCAAGGCGGCGACCGGCATGAAGGCGGTGTCGCTGACGCCGATGGCCGGTGCGCAGGGCGAGTTCGCCGGCGTCGCCATGATCCGCGCCTATCATCGTGCGCGCGGCGATAGCGCGCGCACCGAGATCCTGGTGCCCGATGCCGCGCACGGCACCAACCCGGCGACGGCGGTGATGTGCGGATTCAAGACGCGCGAGATCCCGACCGACGATCAGGGCGACGTCGATATCGAAGCGCTGCGCAAGGCGGTCGGGCCGCAGACCGCCGGCCTGATGCTGACCAATCCGTCCACGCTCGGCGTGTTCGAGCGCCGCATCCGCGAGATCGCCGGCATCGTCCACGAAGCCGGCGGCCTGCTCTATTACGACGGCGCCAATCTCAACGCCATTCTCGGCAAGGTGCTGCCCGGCGACATGGGCTTCGACGTCATTCACCTCAATCTGCACAAGACCTTTTCCACGCCGCACGGCGGCGGCGGCCCGGGCGCCGGTCCGGTGGGTGTCGGCGAGAAGCTGCGCCCCTTCCTGCCCGTGCCCATGGTGGCGGAGGAAAACGGCGCCTACCGCTGGCTCACGGAGAAGGACTGCCCGCAGACGATCGGCCGTCTCTCCGCCTTCGCCGGCAATGCCGGCATCCTGCTGCGTGCCTACATCTATGCGCGCATGCTCGGGCGCGAAGGCATGCAGCGCGTCGCCGAATACGCCACGCTCAACGCCAACTACATGGCGGCGCGGCTGAAGGAGGCCGGCTTCGAACTCGCCTTCCCCGATCGCCGTGCCACGCACGAGTTCATCATCACGCTGCGCCGCGAAGCCAAGCGCCTCGACGTCAACGCGATGGATTTCGCCAAGCGCCTGCTCGATCACGGCTTCCACGCGCCGACGACGTACTTCCCGCTGCTGGTGCCGGAATGCTTCCTCATCGAACCGACGGAAACCGAGGATCAGGCCACCCTCGACCGTTTCATCGAAGCGATGATCAGCGTGCGCGATGAAGCCGAGCGCGATCCGGCCACGGTCAAGGGCGCACCGCACACGCTGCCGGTGCGACGTCTCGACGATGTGCGCGCGGCGCGTGAACTCGATCTTGCCTACGGGAGCAAAAAATGACGGCGCTGATCTGCGGTTCCTTCGCCTACGATTCGATCATGCTGTTTCCGGATCGCTTCAAGCGCCACATCCTGCCCGACAAGATCCACATGCTCAACGTCTCGTTCATGGTGCCGGAGATGCGGCGCGAGTTCGGCGGCTGTGCCGGCAACATCGCCTACAATCTGCGCCTGCTCGGCGGCGACGGTCTGCCCATGGGCACGGTCGGCAAGGATTTCGAACCCTATGCCCGGTGGATGGACGAGAACGGCATCAGCCGCGCGCTGCTGCGCGTGTGCGAGGATGCCTACACGGCGCAGGCCTACATCACCACCGATCTCGACGACAACCAGATCACCGCCTTCCATCCCGGCGCGATGGGGCGTTCGCACGAGAACGCGGTGCCGACGGACCGCGGCATCACCCTCGGCATCGTTTCGCCCGACGGCCGCGACGGCATGATCCAGCATGCGCAGCAGTTCCGCGCCGCCGGCATCCCCTTCATCTTCGATCCCGGCCAGGGCCTGCCCATGTTCGACGGCGACGATCTGCGCGCCTTCATCGCGCAGGCGAGCTATCTCACGGTCAACGATTACGAGATGCAGCTGGTGCAGGAACGCACCGGCCTGTCGCCCGAACAGATCGCGCAGCAGGTCGAGGCGGTGTTCGTCACCCGTGGCGCGCAGGGCTCGCACATCCATACGCGCGACGGACTGATCGAGATTCCGCCGGTGACGGCGGCGCAGGTGACCGATCCGACCGGCTGCGGCGACGCCTACCGCGCCGGCCTGCTCTACGGCATCATGCACGGCTTCGACCTGGCGACCACCGGCCGCATCGCCTCCCTGCTCGGCACGATCAAGATCGAGACCGCGGGTACGCAGAACCACCGCTACACGCCGGCGGAATTCCGCACCCGCTACCGTGACAGCTTCGGTTCGGCATTCTAGTAAAGTCCTTATTTAGAGCCCTGGCTCCCCGCCCATCCAACCGCCGCCTCGGACGGCGGCGCCCTTTGCCCCGGTCGATCCCGCAGAGGATCATGCGATCGGCAACTGGCAAACAGCCCCTGAGTCGCCTTATTATCGAACGATAATAAGGCGGTGATCTCCCGTCATCGTCTTGGGGATTGCCTAGATGATCCTTGGGGCGATCCCCTTTGCATGGGACGAATGGAAGTCCGAACAGGAATCCGATCAATCACTCCGCAGGAGTCCCCACCGTGACCGCCGTAATTCTTTTTGGCATCAGATCGCCCATCACCGTGGAATACGAGGAAAGTTGCCACCGTCTGGGGTTGACGATTTCCTGCGCTGTTTCGCTCGGCAAGTCGCCGAGAGTGCTCGATCCGTCGCGGGTGGTGGCGATCGCCGATTTCACGGCTCCGACGGCTCCGGGCGACGGCGGCCGGTTCTACGCCTGCGCCTTCACCGCCGCGCGTCGGCGGGCGCTTTTCGACCAGGCCGAGGCCCTGGGTCTGACGCCGGCGCCAGCCCTGGTCGACCCGCATGCGGTCCTTGCGCGCAGCGTGAGGATCGACGACGGCAGTTTCGTCAACGCGGGCGTCGTGATCGGTGCGCTGTCCTTCATCGGCAGGGGTGTTCTGATCAACCGCTCCGCCAGTATCGGCCATCACGCGATGATCGGCGATTTCGTCAGCATCGGTCCGGGCGCGACGCTTGCAGGCAATATCCGTGTCGGCGCAGGCACTATCATCGGCGCCGGTGCGACGATCCTTCCCGACATCCGTATCGGCGAGAATGCGCTGATCGCCGGCGGTTCGCTGGTCAGGGAGAACGTGCCCGACGCCACCTTCGTGGCCGGAAACCCTGCGAAGGCGCGGCCCTTCGATCCGACGAAGTCCACGCTTTATGTCGAGGATGGAGAATGAGCGCATTCGCCCCGCTCTGGCAGGCGGCGCTGGCCCGTCCGAAGGCGGATTTCCTGGTCACGCCGCAGGGTCGTTACAGCTATGCCGATCTGACCGCGGCGGTGGAAAGGGCCTGCGGTATCTTTGACGCGCAGGGCGCCGCGCCAGGCGCAAGGGTTCTGATCGCCACCCGGGACGAATTCGCGGCGGTCTCGCTTTTTCTGGGAGCGCTGCTTCATGGCATCGTGCCGGTGCTGCTGGCGAGCGATACTCGCGCCGGTCGTGCCGCCCGGATCGCCGAGGAAACCGAGTGCGTCGCGATCTATGCCGATCCGGCGATTGCCGAAACATGGGTGCTGGATCGGCCGCTGGGGCTGATCCAGCCGGCAGCAAGCCGGCGCTGGCCTTTTGGCAGTGGGAAAACCGGCTGGTCCATCGCCGGGGTGGAGGCCGGACCGGCCGCCCCGCGCCTGGCGCAGACGCCGGAAGACACCGCCTATCTGCTGTTCACTTCAGGCACCACGCAGGCGCCGACCGGCGTGGTCATTTCACGGAGCAACCTGCTGGCCAATCTGGCAACGGTGGGGAACGTGCTGCGCCTCCGCGAAGGGTCGCGGCTCTTCAACGACATGGTGCTCGCCCATGCCGACGGGCTGATCCAGGGACCGATCCTGGCCTTTGCCCGCGGCGCGACGGTGGTGCGCGCGGGGGGCTTCGCGCTCGACCGGCTCGAGGACTGGCTGAACACGGTGCGCCGCGAATCCTGCACGCATTTCATCACCGTGCCCACGGTCTGGTCGCTGATCGACCGCTATGCGCAGCACGACGATTACTTCGATGCGCCGGAGATGGAGCTTCTCGCGTCATGCGCAGCGCGGCTCGATGCCGCGCTGTGGAACCGGATCGAAAACCGTTTCGGCCACCCGCTGATCAATGAATACGGGCTGACCGAGACGGTGATGTCGGCGCTTTATGCGGGCTCCTTTGAGGGGCCAAGTGATGGGCCAGATGCCGGACTGGGAGCGAAAGGAACCATCGGTCGGCCGATCGATTGCAGGGCGCGTATCGAGCCGTTGTCTGCCGACGCGCCCGACAGCGGAGAGTTGCAGCTGTCGGGCGACAACGTCTTTCCGGGATACTGGCGCAATCCCGAGCGGACGGCCGCGGCCTTTACCGCGGATGGCTGGCTGCGCACCGGCGACATCGTGCGCGAGCGCGCGGATGGTGGCTTCGATTACCTGGGCCGGATCAAAACGATCATCAACAGTGGCGGCTTGCTGATCCGTCCCGAAGAGATCGACGAGGCGATGCTTGCCCATGCTCTGGTTACCGCGGCGGCGACGGTCGGTCTCGCCGATGAGGAATTCGGCGAGGTGGCGGTGACGGCGGTGGAGGTTTCGGCCGCCGTTGACGAAGCCACCCTGGCTGCCCATGCGGCAGGCCGGCTGGAACGGCTGAAGCTTCCGCGAAGGATTTTCATCATCGACCGGATTCCGCGCGGTCTGTCGGGCAAGGTTCAGATGAGGGAACTTGCGTCGCTGCTGGGCGGGATGATGCAGGCGCGGCGGCCGGACGACAGATCGTCGGGTGAAGGTGATCACACGGCAGCCATCATCGTCGTTGCGGCCGAGGTATTCCGTTGCGATCCGACTGAACTGACGCCGCAATCCGGGCCCGATGATATCGCCGCATGGGACAGTTTCAACCACATGACCTTGCTGGTGGCGGTGGAGCAAGCTTTCGGCATCCATATCCCCTTGCGCAGGGCGACGAGTATCCGGCATCTGTCCGATCTGATCACGGCTGTCGCCGAAGCCCGTAAATGACGGGCCGCCGTCTGGCCATGATCTGGGGGGTTGCCGTTGCCCTTGCCTTGGTGCTGGCCTTGGCTCTGGTCGGCGCGCTGGGCATCAGAGCGCCTGCTCTCACCGATCAGCTTGCCCGCTTGGCGGATTCCGGCCCGCGGAACATCTTCATCGGGTCATCGCTGATGGAAGCGGCCATTCCGCCAAGGTCGGGGACGGAGGCGCCGCTGGGTTTCCCGCATCAGAGATTCAGCATTCGTGGCATAGACGAGCATCGTCTGCTGATGATGGCGGAGGCGGCCGCTTCACGCGCCGATACGATCTTCATCGAAGCGGGGTCTCTGCTGCTGGAATTTGGTCCGCCGTCAGCAGCGTGGCCCGCTTCGGCAATCTTCGATTTTTCCGACCGGGTCCGCGATGAAGTGAACTCCGTATGGCGAACCAGACGCCTCGATCTGCAGCGTGAAGGTCAATATCTTGAACAGGCGTATGACATCGAAGCCGACCTTGCTGCCGGTCCGGCCGATGAACCGCGGCTGCGCACTCCCGCGGCGATGGATCGCTGGCGCGATCTTGCGCTCATCATGGCGGAAAAGGGCGGCAGGCTGATCCTGCTGGATTTCCCGCGATCGGAAACGGCGGCATCCCGCCTCGATGACGAAATGCGGGATGGCTTGCCGCTTTTGGTGCGTGGACTCGCGCGTGAACTGGATGTGGCGCTTTTTCAGCCCGCACCTTTCTGGAGCGATGACCATTTCGCGGATCGTGCGCATATGAACGCTCGCGGGCGTGAGAGATATCTGCGCGAGTTGCGGGCCTGGCTGATGGCCGGACATTGACCGGGGCCCGACATTGACCGATCTGGCGCTCGTCTTCACGCTGCTGTCGCTGCTTTCTGCCCTGACGGTGCTCTTGCTGCCGCGACGGTTCGCCGGTCCTGTGGTCATTCTGTCGGGGGCGGGCGGGCTGGCGATCTGCGCCCCCGCGTCGCTTCTGTGGCTGGCGGCACTGATCCTGCTGGTGCGGGGGGCCGCGCTCTGGGGCGACCGGCAAGGCAAGCGCGATTTTCCGACCGCTCTCGTCACGCTCGTCGCTGTCGCCGCGCTGCTGATCCTGCGCGAGGTGCCGGGCATCGTCTGGATCGGCGGTGCGTATTTCACCCTGCGCAATCTTCATGTGCTGCTCGACTGGTGGCAGGGGCGCTATCCGATGCCGAGCCTGCCCGCGCTGTTGCGCTACAATTTTTTCCTTCCTGTTCTGGTCGCGGGTCCGATCCACCGTTTTCCGAACTTCCAGCGCGAATGGGACCGCCGTCGGGCCAGTGTGCAGGATATCGGTTCCGGTGCCGAGAGAGTGCTGCTGGGTTTTGTCGTATGCGTCATCCTGGGTGGCTGGATACTGGGCGAGGCGATAGCCTCGCTGCAAGACGATCCGTCTTCCGGTTTCTGGCATCAATGGGCGATTTCGGCGCTGGAATGGGTGTATCTCTAT
Source organism: uncultured Chromatiales bacterium (assembly GCA_964388175.1). Taxonomy (GTDB): domain Bacteria; phylum Pseudomonadota; class Gammaproteobacteria; order SZUA-140; family SZUA-140; genus JAITWN01. Next base: position 19,819 of record CAYLYS010000015.1, read on the forward strand.
TTCGTATTTGCGGGGTTGAGCGCGATTGCGATCGGCATCGCGCAAATGATGGGGCTGCGCATCGAAGAGAATTTCAACCGGCCCTGGCAGGCGCGTAACCTGGTCGAGTTCTGGTCGCGCTGGCACATGACGCTTTCAGGCTGGTGCCGCGACTATATCTACAAGCCCGCCGCCGCCGCGACCCGATCCCCGGTGCTCGGCGTTCTGGCGGCAATGCTGGTGCTCGGGCTCTGGCACGAAAGCTCGCTTTACTATGTAATGTGGGCCATGTGGCAGACAGCGGGTATCGTCGGATCGCATCTTCTGGCGCGTCGGATGCCGCCATTGCCCGCCATGCTGGGGCGGTTCGTCGGGCCGGTGCTGGTGCTGGGCTGGCTTTCCCTGGCGTGGCCCGTTCTGTCCATGCTTGCGCCGCGAGGGATGCCATGACGCCGCTTTATCGCCGCCTTGAACGACATATGCCGCCGCTCCTGGCGCAACTCAGCCTCGTGGCGATCTATGCCTTTCTGCTGTTCGCGATCATCATGCTGATCGGCAAGGATCAGCAGGCGATCCACTATATCGACGCGGGTGTGCGATGAGCGGCGCGCTGCGCATTCTGGTGATCGGCGCCAGCTATGGCGCCCTGATCGCGGCCCGCGTCGCGCTGGCGGGCCATCGGCTTACCCTGGTCGGGCATGCGCATGAGCTCGATGCCATGCGCCGCCATGGCGCGCTCATCGACATGCCGTTCCGCGACCCGCCGCAGCGTCACAGCCTGCGCTTCACGGCCCGTGACGGGATCTGCCCGGATACCGCGGACTGGGGCCTGAGCCTGCCCGCCGACGCCCGGCCCGAGGATCATGATCTGGCCTTTCTCGTGGTGCAGGAGCCCCAGGCCGCCGCGCCCGCGCTGCTGGAACTGTTCGAACGCATCGCCGCCGCGCGCCTGCCGCTGGTATCGCTGATGAATCTTGCGCCGCTGTCCTATCTGAACCGCATCAGCGCCTTTGACGAAGTGGATTTCCACGGCGTTCATGCAGCGACCGAAGCCTGGCGGATACTCGACGGGGTTCCGCAGACGCTCGCCAGCCCCGACGCCCAGGCGGTGCGACCCGACCCGGCACAGCCGCAGAATCTGCGGGTGACGCTGGCCACCAATTTCAAATGCGCGCCGTTCGACGATGCCGCGGCGCAGCGCCTGCTGCTGCGTCTCGCCCGGGATATCGATGCCACCAGAATCGATTTGGGGATCGATCTGGGAGGACGACAGGTCCCCGTTCCGGTCCGGCTGGTGCCGACGGAATCGATCTATACGCCATTCGCCAAAGTGCCGATGCTGATCACGGGAAACTTTCGCTCGGTCGGCCGGGACAGTGAGATTCCGATTCGCGATGCGGTCTGGCAAGATCCGGCGCGCAGCCGGGAGATCTACGATTGGGTGCGTGATCTGATCATATCCCGCGGCGCTTCGCCCGAGGTTTTCGTTCCCTTCGACCGCTATGCCGAGGCTGCCCGCGCATTGACCCTGCCTTCGTCCGCCGCGCGGGCGCTGGCCGGCGGCGCCGTGCGGATCGAGCGGGCAGACCTTTTCGTGCGGGCGCTGGCTGGAGCGGACACGACCGTGCATGACGGCCTGACCGAGATCATCGGCACGATCGAGGACCGTCTGCTGCGCAATCGTGCCTGACTGCGCAAGCCGATAATGTTCGGCCGGGATACCTCAGGCTGATCTTCAAGGCGAGGCCGACGGCGTCATGTTCTCCACGAAGAGGATGCGCTCGAAGCTGCGCTCCAGCGCGCGGCTGTAGAAATTCTCCATCGGCGTGCCGCGGCTGTAGTGTATGCGCTGGCCCGGCAGGTATTCACCCTGCGGACCCGCGATCCATTGTGCGCCGGCGGGCCCATCGACGCGCAGATAGGTATAGACGCTCGCCTGTATCACCTCGAGCACCGTGCCCTCGTGCGGCATGTCCTCCTCTTCATCGCGCATCATCTCGGCCATCAGGCGCGCGTTCAGGTGCGCCGTCGCTTCCTGTTCGCTGGCCCGGAAGCCGAGTGTGCCGTCGTCGCCGCGTTCGGCGTATTCGACCGTCCGAAAATAGCCGTCACGATTGGCGCCGCCGACCAGATAGATGCCCTTGCCGTGCGTGAAGACGCCGAAGTTGGCGCGCGGTGAGGGCAGATCGGTGTCCGCGCGCCAGGCGCGCGGCACGCCGTTTTCATCGATGAAGGCGCTTTCCACCGCATCGACATAGACCGGTCCGTCGAGACCGCCGAGAGCATAAAGCGCATCGCCGATGCGGGCAGCGCCGAGTGCGTAGCGGCCGCGCGTCATCGGCGCCGCCGTCTGCCAGCGCAGCGCGGCGCCGTTGCCGTCGGTGCGCGCGTATTCGACCGCGGCGATGCCCACGCCTTCCTTTTCGGCATGACCGCCGATCACGTAGATGATGCCGTCGCCGCTTTCCACCTCGTTGACGTAGCGCGGGATGGTCGTCTTTTCGGTTTCGAGGCGAAACGGCCCGAGCTTGCCGTCGGGCAGGATCTCGGCGCGTTCGACGCTGTCGAGCAGGATGCCGCCGAAGCCGCCGATGGCGTAGAGAAAGCGCCCGCTCAACGCCAGCTTGACGCAACGGCGCGGATGGATGAGGCTGACGTCGAGGCGCTCCCAGGAGGCGAGGCGACCGTCGGCGCGGATCGCCGCGCGCTCGATCGACCGCAGCAGATTCTTGCCGCCGTCACCGTTGCCGCCGCCGGCGATATAGATGTAACCGCCGGATACCACGGCGTCGAAAAAGCCGCGCTCTTCGCGGATCGGCGCCATCGGTTCCCAGGGCGCCAGCGTCCCGTCGGCGAGGATGCGCGCCGATTCCACGGATTTCAGGAAGCGCGTGCCGTCGATGCCGCCGATGGCGTAAACGCGGTCACCGGCGGTGACGATGGCGGCGCCGGCGCGGGCGGTGTTCATCGGCGCCAGTTCGCGCCAGCCCGCTACCCAGACCTGCTCCTGAATCTGGATCTGTTCCTGAGTTTGTACCTGGGTCTGTACCTGGGCGAGGAGCGCCGGCGGCGCCAGATGGAGCCCGAGCGTCAGCAGTGCCAGGAGGGTGCCGCGGCCGAAGTGCGGACGATTCACGGTATGGCATGGATATTTCATATCATTATGTCCAGATGAGACGCTTGTTCAAAATCACCCTGCTGCCGCTCCTGCTCGGCCTGTTGCTGCTGGGCATGCTGTTTTCGGCCTGGCTCTATACCTATCAGCGCCTCACCCACGAGACGCTGATCGCCGAGCTCAGCTTCGAGCGCATCGGCGAGCAAGTGTATCGCGCCAGCATCGCCAGCGGCGACCTCTGCCGCGTCGAACTCTACCAGCTCCACGGCGATCAGTGGCGCCTCGAGGCGCAGTTCATCAAATGGAAGTACTGGGCCAATCTGCTTGGTCTCGACGGCATGTACCGCCTCGACCGCATCGAAGGCCGCTACCGCGACGTCGGGGAGCAGAATGCGCGGCCGACCGTCGCCTATGCCCTGCCACGCGAAACCGCCATCGACATGCTCGATGTCGCCGAGGCCTTGGGGCGGTTGAATTTCCTGCTCGATGCCAGCTATGGCAGCTCGACTTTTCACCACATCGATACCGATACCGTGTACCGCGTCTACAAGACGCAGACCGGGTTGATGACGCGCACCGCACCCCGCCCGCCGGCGCCGCCGTCCGGCGGATCACTATTGATCGATATCGATCGCGCCTGCGGTAATCAGGCGGGCTGGTGGGCGGTGGCCTCGCGCTGGGCGGACGACAGGCTGCGCAGTACCTATCGGCGCTGAGCCGTGTGCGGCGTCGCGCTCAATAGCGCAGCCGGATCACCGCGTGGACGCCGGCGCTGAGCTGGCTGGTGCCGGGGTCGCCGGCGACGATGCTGTCCTCCTTCATCATCATCGCGGCGCGCGCCACGTACAACGGCGCAGGTGGCGAGGCGCCGCCGTCGAGGCGCAGCTGCACGATGTCGTAGCCGGTGGCGCCCAATTCCGTGACGATCAGATCGGCGCGCGCCTTGAAGGCGCCGAGCGCATCTTCGACCAACCCCGTTTCCAGCTGGCGGTTCTTCTCCGGCGAGACCATATAGCCGAGCGAGCGCAGCAGCAGGCGGTCCTGCAGCGCACCGAGCAGGCGATGGATGGTGTCGGCGTCGCGGCTTTCCAGGATCAGCTCCTGCTCGGCGCGCCAGCGCGTGACGCGGCGTTCTTCGTAGATCGGAAAAGTCTGATAGTTGCCGCTGCGCACCTGCACGGCCTGCTGTGCCTTGGCGTCGCGCAGCGCACTCGCCATGGTGCGGTTGATGTCCTCGGCGAGGCGGGCGATGTCGACGTTTTCCTTGCTCGCGACCATCACCGCGCGCACCACGTCGTTGTCCGCCTCGCGGCCGACCTGGACGTTGAATTCGATGCGATGAAGCGAATCTTCCTCGGCGCGCGCGGGCGCGGCGCCGAGCAGCAGGGTGAGCGCCAGCATGCCCGCTGCCGCACCGGCCAGTTTTCTTGCCATCGTGGATCGAGCGTTTTTCTTTTTCATTGCAGAGCCTCCTTCAGAGCCTGTTCCGATGACAACGGCAGACCGCACCGGGTGCCGCTGCAGACATAAGCCAGTACGCCCTGATCCGGCGCGCGTCGTTCGGCGAGCAGGCCGGGCAGCGCCGGTGTATCGGTCGGGGTATCGGTCGGTGTATCGCCCGGGGTATCAATTGGCGCAGCGGCGGGAATGGCGACCGCCAGGCGTGCGGGCGCAAGATCCGTCTGGCACAGACGCAGCCACTGCCGCGCCGTGGCCGCTTCGCCGCGCAGCACGATGATCTGCGGCGGTTCGAGGTATTCCTCCAGCGCATCGAGCATGGCGCAGTGCGCATAGGGCAGCTCGGCGAGGTGCGGCCACGCCGCCCGCACCGCGCGCGTGGCGGCATCGAGATAGCGCGTCTCGCCGAGCAGATGCCCGAGTCGTTGCAGGGCGCGCGTGGCGACGGCATTGCCCGCCGGCAGCGCGTCGTCGCCATAGGACTTGAGGCGGTGGATCAGCGTTTCGTGCTGATGCGAGGTGAAGAAGAAGCCGCCTTCATCGGTATCCTCGAAGCGTTCGAGCAGCGCGTCGGCGAGTGCGACGGCGAAATCGAGATCTTCGCCGCGCCATTCGGTCTGCAGCATTTCCAGCACCGCATCGAGCAGAAAGGCGTGATCGTCGAGATAGGCGTCGAGCTGCGCGCGCCCATCCTTCCAGGTGACCAGCAGGCGGCCGTCACGCCACAGCTCGGTGCGGATGAAATCGAGCGCGCGCCGCGCCGAGGCGAGAAAGTCGGGACGGTCGAGCACGCGCGCGGCGATCGCCATGCCGCGGATCATCAATGCGTTCCACGCGCCCAATACCTTCTCGTCGCGTCCCGGCCGGATGCGCACGGCGCGCGCGCGCAGCAGCTTGCCGCGCGCGCTGTCGATCAGGCGCTCTGCCGCTGCGACAGTCATACCCTGCGCGGCGGCGATCGCTTCGCTGTCTTCGAAGCAGTGCAGATGCCAGGCGTGATGCTCGAAGTTGGCGGCGCGGTCGAGACCGAAGCGCGGCGCGAAGACGGCGTATTCCTCCGCATCCAGCAGTTTGCCTACCTGCTGCGGCGTCCACACGTAAAACTTCCCTTCTTCGCCTTCGCTGTCGGCGTCCAGCGAGGAATAGTATCCGCCCTCGGGCGACTGCATCTCGCGCATCACCCAGTCGGCGGTTTCCGCGGCGATGCGCGCGTAGCGCTCGTCGCCGCTGAGCTGGTGGGCTTCGGCATAGAGCGGCAGCAGCTGGGCATTGTCGTAGAGCATCTTCTCGAAGTGCGGAATCATCCACTCGGCATCGACCGAGTAGCGGCAGAAGCCGCCGCCGATCTGGTCGTAGATGCCGCCGCTGGCCATGCGCGCCAGCGTGTAGAGCACCATGTGCTCGGCCTGTTCGTCCGCCGCACCGCGCTGCTTTGCCGCGGCGGCATGGCGCAGCAGGCGCACCAGGTGCGGCGGATGCGGAAACTTGGGCGCGCCGCCGAAGCCGCCGTGCTGTGCATCGAAGCTGTGGCGCAGCTGATGGCGCGCCATGTCGAGCGCGGTGGCCGCGGGTTCGTCGGCGCGTGGGGCGCGCGCGTCCAGCTTGCGGAAAGCCTGCAGCAGCTCCGCGCTCTGCGCCTGCAGATCGGCGCGCTGTTCGTGGTAGTAGGCGGCGACCCGCTCCAGCACTTCGGCGAAGGCCGGCATGCCGTAACGCGGTTCACGCGGAAAATAAGTGCCGCCGTAAAAGGGCGCCAGCGTGTCCGGTGCCAGGAACATGGTGAGCGGCCAGCCGCCGTTGCGGTGCGTGAGCATCTGCAGCGCGAGCTGATAGATCTTGTCGAGATCGGGCCGCTCCTCGCGATCGACCTTGATGTTGACGTAGAGTGCGTTCATCAGCTGCGCCGTCGCTTCGTGCTCGAACGATTCGTGCGCCATGACGTGGCACCAGTGGCAGGCCGAATAGCCGATGGAGAGCAGGATGGGCTTGTTTTCGGCGCGTGCGAGGGCGAGGGCTTCTTCTCCCCAGGGGTGCCAGTCCACCGGGTTGTCCGCATGCTGCAGCAGATACGGACTGGTTTCGCCCGCGAGCCGGTTGCGGCGGCTGCCGGATGCTTGGTGCGTCATGGGTTCACGCTACCATCGCGGGGCGGATCTGCAAAGGGGAAGACACGGCTTTCATGACAGCGTCGGGAAACTCGTGCGCACGCCGTCGAGCACGTACTGGACGGCGAGCGCGGCGAGCACCAGGCCGAGGAGGCGGCCGATGACGTTGGTGCCGGTCTCGCCGAGCAGACGCACGATCAGCGGCGCGCTCAGCAGCGACACCAGCGCCATACCCAGCACGACGAACAGCAGTGCCAGCATGCCGATGAATTCGAGCATGCTGGTCCAGCTGTTGGCCATCAGCAGCACGGTGGTCAGTGCGCCGGGGCCGGCGATCAGCGGAAAGGCGAGCGGAAAGACCGAGACATCGGTTTTGCCCACCGCTTCGGCCTGCTCGCGCACGGTGGTCGAGCGCAGGCCGGAATGGCGGGCGAAGATCATATCGATGGCGAGCATGAAGAGCAGGATGCCGCCGGCGATGCGGAACGCGGGCAGGCTGATGTGCAGCAGGCGCAGCAGCGCGTCACCGCTGAGGAAGAAAGCGAGCAGGATGCCGGTGGCGAGCAGCGTGCTGCGCCAGGCCTGGCTGCGCTGATGGGCGCGATCCTGGTTGCGGGTGAGGCCGGCGAAGATCGGCGCCAGCCCGATGGGATCGATCACCACCAGCAGGATGATGAAGGTGCTGAGCAGCAGTTCCATGAGGCGGGACTGTAGCACGAGCCGGGCCGCGCTGGCCCGCCTTGCTGTCGGAGCGGCGTGATTTCGCATAAACTGAACGCTCATCGGCCAGCCGGTCCGGCCGGCCGACGCGGAAATAGTTTCGAGGCGACAGATCATGCGCGGCAGACAGGCGATCCGACAGCAAGCAGAGGCGGCATCGTCCGCGCCTGTGTCGCATGGCGGCAGCACGCGCGGCCGGCGTGAACCGTTTTTCCTCGAAACCGAAGCGCTGCTCGCGCTGCTCGCAGAAGCGCAGGCGGTGCTGCTGCGCGCAGCGGATACCGCGCCGGTGTTGCTGGTCGAAGGCGAGAACGGCGCCGGCAAGAGCGCATTTCTGAACCGCCTGGTGCAGGCCCTGCCGGAGGCTTACTGCATCGCGCTGCGCCATCCCACCGGCGAGGCCGCGCTGTACGGCCATCTCACCCGCGCTTTCGGCATCGGCGACAGCAGGGACGGCGATGCGCTGATCTCGCGCATTGCCTCGCGCTCGGACCAGGCGCCGCTGCTGGTGCTGGTGGACGATGCCGACCATCTGTCCTCGTTCGCGCTGCGTGCGCTGCTCGATCTGTGCCGCGCGGCGGGACGGCGCGGCGGTCGCACGGCGCTGGTCGTGTCGGCCGCGCCCGCTGCCTTGCCGCGCCTGCTCGCGCTGCCGTCCTTCGCCTCGTTTCGCGCCGCTTTCCACCGCGTCGAACTGCCGCGCTTCACGGAAGAGGAAGCGCGCGAGTTCCTGCAGCGGATGTCGGCCGCCGACGGCGGTGAAGGCGCTGATGTCGACGAGGCCGGTTTCCGCCTGGTGTACAAGGCGGGCGACGGGCTGCCCGGGCAGATGATGCGTGCCGTCGATGAAATGCAGCGCGGCGGCAATCCCCGTCGTTATCGCCGCGTGGAGCGGCATCACGCGCTGACGGTGCGTAAAAGCTGGCTCGCGGCAGCGGCCGGCGTGGGCGCATTGCTGATCGCCGGCGTTTATCTGGCCTATACGGTATTGCTGGGTACCCCCACAGACAGCGCGCGCGCCAGTGCGGCGGTCGTGCCGATCGCGATGATGCCCGTGGTGGATGCGCCGCCGTCCCCTGCTGAGCCGGCTGCCGAGATCCCGCCATCCGCCGCGGCGGACGAATCCGCGTCCCCGTCCCCATCCCCATCCCCATCCCCATCCCCATCATCGCCGCCGCCCGTGCTGTCGCCGGTATCTCCGCCCCTCTCTCCATCGGCGCCTCCGCCGGCACGCGCGGCGGCATCAGCGGCTGCGCCCCCGGCTGCGGCGGCAGCCGATGCCGGACTGACCGGCCGCGCCTGGCTGATGGCGCAGGGACCCAAACGCTATACCATCCAGCTGGCGAGTGCGCCGGACCGCCAGCGCGCCGATGAATTCATCACCAAGCATCCGCTGCGCGGTAAAACGGTGGCGGTGGAAACGCAGCGCGGCGGTCAGGCCTGGTTCATCATCCTGCACGGCAGTTTTGCCACGCAGGCGGAAGCGCAGCGGGCGATCGAGGCTTTGCCGCCGGTGCTGGCCAAAAACGATCCTTTCGCGCGCCGTATGGAATCTGTGCAGGCGATTGCAAGCGGAAACTGAAACGAACCCGCCGGCCGCGACGCATGCCACGGCCGGCGGGAGAAACGGCGGGAATTACTGACGGCTGATTTCGATCAGTTCGTGCACGATCGGACGCAGCACGATCTCGATGGCGAGGCCCATCTTGCCGCCCGGTACGACGATGGTGTTCGGCCGCGACATCCAGGCATCCTTCAGCATCGACAGATAGTAGGGGAAGTCGTGCTTTTCCGGCGAGCGGAAGCGGATGACGACGAAGCTTTCATCGAGCGTCGGGATGTCGCGCGCGATGAAGGGGTTGGAGGTATCCACCACCGGCACGCGCTGGAAGTTGATATCGGTGCGCGAGAACTGCGGCGTGATGGTTTTGACGTAGTCCGGCATGCGGCGCAGGATGGTGTCGGTGACGGCTTCGGCCGAGTAGCCGCGCGCCGAGGTGTCGCGGTGGATTTTCTGGATCCACTCGAGGTTGACGATCGGCACCACGCCGATCAGCAGGTCGACCCACTTCGCGATGTCGACCTTGTCGTTCGCGACGCCGCCGTGCAGTCCCTCGTAGAACAGCAGATCCATGCCTTCCTGCACGTTTTCCCACGGCGTGAAGGTGCCGGGCTGCTGCTTGTAGGGCGCGGCTTCTTCTTCATTGTGCAGGTACTTGCGCACCTTGCCCGTGCCCGACTCGCTGTAGCTGCGGAACAGCTTTTCCAGCTCTTCGAACAGATTGGCTTCGGGGCCGAAGTGGCTGAGCGTCTTGCCCTGCTTCGAGACTTCCTCGACCGCCTTTTTCATTTCCGTGCGGTCGTAGCGATGGAAGGCGTCGCCCTCGACGATCACCGCTTTGAGGCCTTCGCGCCGGAACAGATGCTCGAAGGACGCCTTCACCGTGCTGGTGCCCGCGCCGGACGAGCCGGTGACGGCGATGATCGGGTGTTTCGCTGACATATACTGCTCTCCTCGGATGAATGATCGGATGGGGACGCCCGGCGGCAGACGCGGACGGGTCATGTTTTGCCCGGCCGTCGGTGCATCGGCGTCGGCCCGCTCGGGCGGGCACTGGATTGCGGATGGAATCCCCTGTTAGTACTTATGGGCGCAGCCCGCACGCAATTCCGGCGCAGCCGCGCGCCGCGCTCGCTTGCGCTGCGCTTTCGTGCGGATTCTACAGAATAAATCGGCGCTTTTCACCAGCCGGCCGGGGCGAGGCTTGCCTGGATGGGCGCGGGATGCCATGATCCTGCCTGGAAGGGGGGGAGGTAGTGATGCGTCAAGTCCGCGGAATCACATGCTTATTGCTGATGCTGACGGCTTTGCTGGCCGGTTGCGCCGGTACCCGCATCGATGCCTCGCATCCCTTGCTGACGGAGGAGGCCGCCGCCGCCCGGGTCTATTTCATCCGTCCCTATACCGAGCGCTACATGGGCTTCGCGGACAATGCCATCACCGTGGAAGCTGACCGCATGCCCTTGTTGCATCTGGTAAAAGGCGAATACACGCTGGTCCATGTGCGGCCGGGCCCGGTATTTCTCACCGTCCATTCCGACACCAGCTGGGGCCACTCTCACTTCATCCGCGAGATGACCCGCTCCAAACGCTTCGACTTCGCGCCGGGCGAGACTTATTTCGTTTCCTTCCAGCCCTTCGACGGCGAGTTCCGCGGCGTGCATTTCGAAATGCACGACATCGATCTGCCTCGTGCCCGCGAGCTGAGCCGCCATCTGCGCGTGGTCGGCGGCGCACGTTCGGCGCCGATCGACCGCCTCTGAAGAAGCGCCCCGGAAAGAGGCCGCCGGTAAAAATCAGGCGGCGAAATTCATCCGCGGAAATTCACCGGGCGTCCGCTGTGCTCAGAACGGTCGCTCGCGCTCGGCGGTGATTTCCACCTGCACGCCCTGCACGCGTTCGAAGTCGTGCGCCGGAATATTGAACTCGCGCCGTGCCACGGCCATGGCGTGGCGGGCCACTGAAGTCAGATCGTGCGACTGATAGACCGTTTTGCCGTGTTCGTCGATGAAGCGGATCGTCAGATCGGCATCGTAGCTGGCGTTGCAAGCGTTCGACAGTTCGGCATGCCACTGCACGGCCACGATACCGAGATCGGCCGGTGCGGCCTCGTAGGCGCTGTCCGTCACGGCGATGCAGCTGTCGGCACGCGCGGCCGCGGCGGACAGCAGCATTGCCGCCATGGCCGGGAAAAGGGCTGTTCTGGGCATTCGTCCGCTCATGCTCGACTCTCCCTGCTTTCGAGTCTTTCTGCTGTACTGCGCCGATTATCGCATGCCCGGCGCGGATGAGGCGCGGCCGTTTACAGCCAGTCGCTGATGAGGAAGCCGACGCCCAGGCTTTCGCTCGAGCGGTTGTAGTTGATCAGGCTCTCGCCGTAGCCGTTGAAATATCTCACCGTGCCCTTGATGTTGCGATAAATCGGGAAGCTCCAGCTCAGATCGATCGAGCCGCGGTTGTCGTCGCGCAGATTGTTGCGCAGGGTGACGGAGTAGAGATTCGGCCCCCGCATCCAGGCGCCGTACCATTCGAAATAGCCGAGGTAGCGTTCGATCCGGGGATTGTCGTCGCCTCTCATATCGTCGGGTGAATCCTTGCGATCCTCGGGCAGACGGTACCAGGGCCGCAGGGTGAAAATGAAGTTCTCGCGCTCGAAGATCATGTTCAGGATGATGCGGTTCCAGCTGCGCGAATCGGCGCCGCTGCGTCCGTTCGACTGATGGTTGAGGCTGAACTGGTTGGCGGCGTTGCGAAAACCGAAGATCGTCCACGAATGCTCGAAGCTCAGAATCAGCTCCGGTTCGTGATTGGTCTCGCGAAACGGTGAAGAGGCGTCGTCGCTGTAGGCCTGCCAGAAAGAGCGATTGGTGTAGGCGGCGGAGAGGTGACCATGATCGCCGAATACGCCTTCCATCAGCAGGACTTTCTGGCTCAGCTGGAACTGGATTTCGATGCTGTCGCGGTCGAGCAGGCTATCCTCGCGCCGCGACAGCTTGACGTAGGTGAGCGGCAGTACGTAATTGGGGCGGTGCGCGGTGAGCACGAAGGGGTTGTTGCGGCTGTAACGTTCGAGGGCGAGGCGCTGGCCGATCACGCTCTGCACGGCTGGTCCCGACCTCGATCCTGCGGTGAGGGCATCGGGAGTGCTGGCGGCGGCGCAGGTGAGACGGATCTCGCCGATCGTGGTGGTTTCCGGCGCGGTGCGCAGCGCTTCACCGATGCAGCTGTCTTCATCGCCGATGACCGTTCCCGATATGCCCGATGCGATCAGCGCGCACAGCGCGGCGCCGATACGGCGCGCTCGCGCGGCGAGGCTCATGAGGCGTCGCCGCGCGGCTTGTCGCCATCGATCACGCGTACCGGAAACGGCTGCGCGCCCTCGCCCACGTGCAGCGTGCGCTGCGGGAACGGGATGTCGATGCCGGCGTCGTCGAAGGCGCGCTTGATCTCTTCCTGCAGGCTGTTGCGCAGATCGCCGAAGCTTTCACGCCGGGCCCAGACCGAAAACTGGATGTCGAGCGCCGAATCGCCGAAACCGATGAAGATGAACTGCGGCCTGGGTTCGTCCAGGCACAGCGGATTGCGTTCGGCGAGGGTCATCAACACCTCGCGCACCCGCGCGATGTCTTCCTTGTAGGCGACGCCGACCTTCAGATCGAGGCGCCGGATCGGAAAGCGCGTCAGTGTCGTGACCGCGCTCTTGATCAGCTGCTCGTTGGGAATGCGTACATAAAGATTCTCGGCGGTACGCAGCTTGACCGACAGCAGATCGATCGACAGCACTTCGCCGGTGGTGCCGCCGATGCTGATGGTGTCACCGATGCTGAAGGGGCGTTCGGCGATGAGAAACAGGCCGCTGATCAGATTGGAGGCCGAGGTCTGCGAGGCGAAACCGATCGCCACCGACAGCACCCCGGCGGCGCCGAGCAGCACGCTCAGGCTGAAGCCGAGCTCCCTCAGCGCGGAGGCGACGAACAGCGCGAGTATGCCGTAATAGACCACGCGCCGTACCAGCATGATGTGATGCGGTGAAAAATGCCGTCCCATCACGCGCCGCGGCACGCGCGCTGCGATGCTGGCGGCGAGCAAGCCGAACAGCAGCAGAATCACCGCGCGCGTGATGCCGAGCGCGCGCTCGGTGGTGAAGAATTCGATGAGGGATTCCAGCATGGGTGTTTCTTCGATGCTCAGCCGAGCAGCTCCGACAGGGCGCGGGCGAGGGCGGAGCGGTCCGGGTGCTGGCGTGGCCCATGCAGCAGCGTGGCGCCCGCGGGCGCCACGCTTTCCACCCGCAGCGCCACGCTGTCGCCATCGGCGCTGCGCGTCAGGTGCATGGTATCGGTCCACAGACTGCCGCTCTGCTTTCCGTACACCGACAGCAGCGGTGCCGGCAGGCTCAGCTTTTCCACCGCCAGGGTGCTGGCGGCGCGATTCTGTATGCGCACCGGCGTGACCGCGCGATGGAAGCGCAGCGGCACTTCTTCGAGATGATGGCGCGCGTGGGTGCGCGCCGCGTAGCACAGCACGCCTTCGTAGGTGGAAGGACCGAACCAGGTGTCGGACAGTATCTGCACCGGCAACTCCTGCAGCACGGTGCCGGGCGGCTCGCCGATGGCGATGCCGACCCATACCGGGGTGCTGACATAGAAAGTGATTTCCTCGCCGGGCAGCACGGATACGGGCTGGCGCGGGCGGATGACGACCGGCCGGTCGGCGAGCCGCGGGATGAAGGTGACCAAGCCTTCGGGGCTGCGGTAGACGTAGCGACTGCCGCCCGTGTGTTCGGGCGCTGTGTCGAGCGCCGTCACTTCGGCGCCGGATTCCGCTTCCTCCGCGTTTTCCTCCGCGCGCCGGGTCGCGAGCAGCCATTCGCCGCTGGCGTGGTGCAGACTCAGGGTCAGCGGCCCGAGCCGCAGCCTGACGCCACGGTCGCGCGCGACCCGCACCGGCGTCCACCAGGGCGAGGCGGGGGTTCTGTGGCTGTCCGCGGTGGCTTCAGTCATCGGCATCGGCGTATGGCCTCAGCGTGTCGAGCGAGATGTCACCGGCGATCAGCATGTCTTTCTTCTTTCTCGGCAGTTTTTTCAGGTGCCGCTCGATGCGCAGGGCTTCGCCGCGGTTGTCGGCGGCGCAGCTGTAGACCAGCTCCAGCGGACCGCGGCCGCGCAGGTACTTGGCGCCGGCGGCGCCGCCGCTGTGCTCGCGCAAGCGGCGTGCCAGCGCCGTCGTGATGCCCGTATAGAGAGAATCGTCGCCGCAGCGGATGATGTAGACCGACCACACGTGCCTGTATCCCGACTTGCCGGAAGCAAAGGCAAGTCTATGGCCTAAGCGCGGTGATTTCCAGCCGCGCGCGTCTCGCGTCGGCACGGCGGCCTTCGTATAATCGACCCATGCGGCAATCGTCCCGCGGGCGGATCAGGATCGGCATGGGTATCGCAATCGATAAATCAGTCAATGTATTCGGGGAAGCGTTGGAAACCTGCAGCGACAAGCCGCTGACCGGGTTTTTCCGCGACGGCTGCTGCAACACCAGCGACGCGGATCGCGGCTCTCATACCGTCTGCATCGAAGCGACGCAGGAGTTTCTCGAGTACTCGCGCTTTCGCGGCAATGACATCAGCACGCCGGTTCCGGAGTTCGACTTTCCGGGCGTACAGCCGGGAGACCGCTGGTGTTTGTGCGCCGCGCGCTGGCTGGAAGCGTACAGCTACGGCATGGCGCCGAAGGTGTATCTGCGCAGCACGCATATCCGCGCCCTGGAGATCGTGCCGCTCGAAATCCTGCGGCAGTTCGCCATCGATCTCAATTGATGCCTGAATTGATCGTTTGATCAGGTATGGGTCGGGAATGGGCCCCGTGAATCGATTCCGGAATCAATCAGGGAATCGATCTGGATCCGCAGCGATGGCTCAGGCAGTGCCCGAACCGATGCCGGTGAGCAGTTCGAGCAGGGCGCGCCGGTGTCGCGGCGACAGTTCGCTGTAGGCGGACAGCAGCATGGACTGGTCGGCGGTCAGGGTGTAGCCCTCCGCCGCTTCCCGGATCTCGGGCGTGAAGATCGGATCCTTGTCCACGCTGTCCTGCAGACGCAATACCAGTTCCGCATTCATGCTGCGCCGATTGGTCTGGGCGGATTTCTCGATCTGCTTTTTCAGATCGGGCGGCATTCTCAGGCCGAATGGAGTGATGTTGCGTGCCATGGCGCCTGATTCTAGACAAAAAAGGATTGACACGAATCGGAACACGGTGTAGCTATATCGCTTCACCGTGTATCTTTTCTGTGTGTCGTTCCGATATCACCGGAATTCTGTTCATGTGGCGGAGCATGGACCCCCAGGCATGAATCAGGAGAAAGAATCCCATCCCCTGCGTACGCCCTCTCGCAGGGGTCCGATCATACTGCTGGCCGGCGCTGCGGCGGCCGCGTGCAGCGGATTGCCACTTCACTAGCGGTGAATTCACGTCGGCGCGACGCGGTGGTGTGCGATGTGCTGCTGGCACTGGCGGCCTGCCGTGGCATCGGCGAATGCTGCGAGTTGATCGCGCGTCACGGCCGCGGTCTTTTCCCCGACAGCTCGGGTGGCATCTATCTCTACGATGGTGGCGGCATCGATCTCACGCTCGCCGCCTCATGGAGCGCATGGCGCAGCGACCTCGCTTTCATGCGTCATGCGGATTGCCACGCGCTTCTGCTCGGCCGGATTCATGGTGGCGGACCGTATGGCGGCGAGGCGTGTGCGCACGCCGGAACCGCCGGCACGGCGGATTCGCTCTGCATCCCGCTCGCCGCGGGCGGCAGCACGCTGGGCGTGATCGCCGTGGGTTTCGATCGGCGGCTGGATCGCGAGCGATATGAAATACATCGGCATGTCGCGGTACGGCTCTCACGCGGCATGGAACCGGTGCTGAGCGTCATCCATCTGCGCGGGCGGGCAGGGCGCCATCGGCCGGTGCGCGATCCGGTGACCGGGCTTTTCAATCATCACGGTCTCGATCAGGCCTGGGCGCGCGAGCTGGCGCGGGCGCAGCGCCGTGGCGATACGCTGGGCGTGGTCATGCTTGCCGTGCGCAAGCCGGATGCGCCACGCGCCGGCACCGATGCCGATGCCATGCTGTGCGAAGCCGCCTACGTGCTGACGCTGGCCCTGCGCGCCGAAGACAGCGCCTTCGATCTTGCCGGCGGTTGCTTTCTGCTGCTGTTGCCGGGGATGCCGGCGGACGTATTGCCGATCCGCATGGAGGAAGTCCGGCGGGCGATGGCGGCCTTGCGCTCCTTGCGGCTGGCGGCGGCCGGCGGCGCGGCCGTGTACGGCGGTGCGGCGCTCTTCCCGCGCGACGGCAAGCGGCGGGAGGAACTGCAGCAGGCCGCGGTGCGCGCGCTCGCATCGGCCTGTGCGGACAGCGCCGACGATTGACGATCCGCAATGCCGCCGCGTCCGTGCGCGGCATAGCATGGCCGACCCGTGTGACGGTTCGTCATACCGCCTGTGTCGTCAGCGACCGATGCAGCCCGCGTCCGGCGTTTCCGCCGCAGTGCCGTCTGCGGCAGGGATGTCTTGCGACCGCGTCGGTGCCATCGGTTGGCGATGCTGGTATCATCCATCATGAGCATGCAAACGTCTGTGGTGCGGGCGCAAGCGGCGGTGTGAGTGCGCGGCGAGCCTGATCGCAGCGGACGCAGCAAAGGACGGTCGAGCGATGAGCGATACCTACTCGGCACCGGCCATCGAGATTCTGCTCGTCGAGGACGACCCCGACGATGTGGAACTGACGCTGCGCGCCTTGCGCAGGTCCGGGCTGAGCAACGAGATCGTCGTCGCCCGTGACGGACAGGAAGCGCTCGATTTCCTGTTCTGCGAAGGAGCCCATGTCGGCCGCGCCGGCGGCGACGATGCGCCGAAGGTGATTCTGCTCGATCTCAAGCTGCCGCGCGTCAGCGGGCTGGAAGTGCTGCGGCGCATCAAAAGCGATGCGCGTACCCGCGCCATTCCGACGGTCGTGCTGACGTCATCGATGGATCTGCAGGACGTGGTCGGCTGCTATGAGCTGGGCGTCAACAGTTACATCGTCAAGCCGGTCAATTTCGAGCGCTTTTCCGCTGCGGTGCAGAAGCTCGGCATGTACTGGCTGCTGATCAACCAACCGCCCCGCTTCGGGGCGGGATGAAAAAACGAAAACCATCTTCAGGAGATCGTCGGTGAGCAGAGTCCTGGTGCTTTACTACAGCATGTACGGCCATATCGAAACGATGGCCGGCGCGATCGCGGAAGGTGCGCGCAGCGTCGCCGGGACGCAGGTCGATCTCAAGCGTGTACCGGATCTGGTGCCCGAGGACGTGGCGCGCAAGGCCGGCGCCAAGCTCGATCAGGCGGCGCCGATCGCCACTGTCGATGATCTCGCGAATTACGATGCCGTCATCTTCGGTACGCCGACGCGTTTCGGCAATATGTGCGCGCAGATGCGCAATTTCCTCGATCAGACCGGCGGTCTGTGGCTGAAAGGCACGCTGATCGGCAAGGTCGGCAGTGTCTTCACTTCCACCGCCACCCAGCACGGCGGCCAGGAAACCACGATCACCTCCTTTCATACCACGCTGCTTCATCACGGCATGATCATCGTCGGTGTGCCTTATTCCTGCCAGGAACTGCTGCAGATGAACGAGATTTCGGGCGGTTCTCCCTACGGCGCGTCCACCCTTGCCGGCGGTGACGGCAGCCGGCAGCCCTCCGCCATCGATCTCGCCATCGCGCGCTTTCAGGGCCGGCACGTCGCCGAGATCACCCGCAAGCAGGCCGCGCAGTAATGGCGATGAATGGACGTGGATGGAAAACGGCTGCCGGCGCGCTTGCCTTGTCCGCTGTGCTGGCCGCGCCGTTGGCGCAGGCGCAGGACGACGGCTTCGGTGTCGGCATCAGCGTCGGCGAGCCGACCGGACTCAGCTTCAAGGGCTGGCTCGACAATACCCGCGCGATCGATGTCGGCCTTGCCTGGTCGTTTTCGGAAAATGATTCCTTGCAGTTCCACGCCGACTACCTGATTCACGATTTCAATATGCTGCGCCCCACCGAGCTCGAAGGCCGCATGGCGGTCTATTACGGGCTCGGCGCCAGGATCAAGCTCAGCGAAGACAACGACGGCCGCGGCCGTAACCGCGACGACACGCTGGTCGGCGTGCGCATTCCGATCGGTGTCACCTATCATTTTCCGCGCTCGCCCGTTGATCTGTTCGGCGAGTTCGTGCCGGTGCTCGATCTCGCGCCGGATACCGATTTCGATCTCAATCTGGCGATCGGTGCGCGCCTGTATTTCTGAGCCATGGCTGATGCGCCCGAAACGGGCGGCATGAAACAACAACAATGATGTACGCCGCGTCCGCCGCGCGGCGCTTGTGGAGGGGGAAAAGTCCGATGCGTCTAGCCGCCGTCTTCACGCTGTCGCTGATGCTCGCCGCGCTCGGCGGCTGTGGCAGCAGCGAGGTCACTTTCACCGCTGAATCCGGCAGCGCCAACCTCGCCGCCATCGCCATTTCACCGGGCGAGCTCGATCAGATCTATCAGCCGCAGCTGGAGCGCTACACCAGCACGCAGGGGTTTCTGATCGCCAGCGTACGCGTGACGCCGACCAGCGAAGACGGGCAGGCGGTCATCCTCGTCAACGGCGTGGCGGTCGCATCCGGCGCGCAGAGCGAGCCGATTCCGATCGAGGTCGGCCTCAACGACATCGCGATCGCGATCACCGCGGCCGATGGCAGTGTCAGCCGTGAATACCGCATCGAGGTGACGCGGCAGTTCGAGGCGCAGTTCGTCCAGGAAGCCTATCTGAAGGCTTCCAACGCCGGTGCCGGTGACCGCTTTGCTTGGAGCGTCGCATTGTCCGGCGACACGCTCGCCGTCGGCGCGCCCTACGAAGCCAGCGCCGCTGCCGGTGTCGGCGGCGATCAGAGCGACGACAGCGCAGCCGAAAGCGGCGCCGTCTATGTGTTCGTCCGCGACGGCGAGGCCTGGACGCAGCAGGCCTATATCAAGGCTTCCAACGCCGGCGCCGGCGATCGTTTCGGCTGGAGCGTCGCGCTGTCGGGCGACACGCTCGCCGTCGGCGCCTATCGTGAGGACAGCAATGCCAGCGGTGTGAACGGCGATGAGCTGAATGATCTCTCGATCGACAGCGGCGCGGTTTACGTCTATACCCGCAGCGGCGGCGTGTGGTCGCAGCAGGCCTACATCAAAGCGCCGGCGGTGCCGCCGATACCGCCGCATCCGGAGGATTTCCGTTCGGGTAACCGCTTCGGCTGGAGCGTCGCGCTGTCGGGCGATGCGCTCACCGTCGGCGCGCCGTTCGAACGCAGTTCGGCTACCGGCGTCGGCGGCAACCAGGCGAATGTGGCGGCGCCGAACAGCGGCGCGGTCTACGTCTATACCCGCAGCGGCGCGGACTGGTCGGCGCCGCCGGTGTATCTCAAGGCTTCCAATACCGGCGGCGGCGATCAGTTCGGTTACAGCCTCGCCCTCGACGGCAATACACTGGCGATCGCCGCGCCCTATGAGGACAGCGCGTCGACCGGTATCGGCGGCGAGCAGCTCAACAATAATGCAACGAACAGCGGGGCGGTTTACGTCTACGCTTTCGGCGGCGCACTGTGGACGCAGCAAGCCTATGTCAAGGCATCGAATACCGCCGCCTTCGATGCCTTCGGGCTTGCGCTCGCGCTGTCAGGGGATACGCTCGTCGTCGGCGCGCCGTATACCAACAGCACGATTGCCGACGAGCCCGCGGCCGCGGACGATCCGAGCGCCAGCAGCAGCGGCGCCGCCTATGTCTTCATCCGCGACGGTGCGTTGTGGTCGCAGCAGGCCTACCTCAAGGGCGAGAACACGCATGCCGGCGATCTGTTCGGCCAGGCGCTGGCACTGTCGGGCGATACGCTGCTGGTTGGTGCGCCGCAGGAAAGCGGCGGCGGCAGCGGCCTGCTCGCCGATCCCGCGGACAAGACGCGACAGAACAGCGGCGCGGCCTATGTTTTCACCCGTGCCGACGATGTCTGGTCGCAGCTGGCTTATGTGAAGGCGTCCAATCCCGATCGTTTCGACTGGTTCGGTCAGAGTGTCGCCCTGTCGGGCGAGGTGATGGCGATCGCCGCGCCGCTCGAGGACGGCAGCGCCGATGGAGAGAATATTGGCGTGGGGGATACCGACAACGGTGCCGATGCCAGCGGCGCCGTTTACCTGCTGCGCTGAAACCGCGCCGCCGCAGACCGCCGGCGGCGCGCGTTCTTCAGCCGATCAGTGGTCCTGACGCTCCGACAGGATGTCGCCCGAACGCGGATCGACGCGCAGTTCGTAGCGGGTGCGGTCCTTGTAGGCTTCCACTTCCCAGCGGCCATCGTCGAAATCGATTTCGACCACCGGCTTGTAGCCTTTGCCTTCCAGACCGCTGACGATCTCGGACAGCGGCTTGGCGTCGGACGGCGGTACGTCGCGCGCCAGTACCGTCTGTGCGGCGAAGGCGGCGAGCGCAGCAACGCCGGCATAGATAGCGATGCGTTTCATGATCGGGGATCTCCTCTGGTCTCGTTCGGGCTCGTTGCGGTTTGTGCTTCAACGATCGGTAATATGGTACAGCAGCGCGCCTATCAGCGCATGGATGCCGGTGTAGACGGACGGCGGTGCCGACCGGATCCGTTCCTCGCTCTGTATCCAGGGGCCTTCGACCAGTTCGTCGCGGCAGTTGTCGATGATCAGGTTCGCGGTTTCGGGCGTGGTTTCGAGATGGAATTGCAGCCCGATGACCTTGCGTCCGAACTGGAAGGCCTGATGGGCGCAGGCGGCGCTGCGCGCCAGATGCACGGCGCCGGGCGGCAGATCGAAGGTTTCGCCGTGCCAGTGGAATACGGTCGCGCTGGCGGGAAAACGGAAGGCGTCCTCTGCGCCGTTGTCGACCGCCGTCACCGGCAGCCAGCCGATCTCCTTCACCGCATTGGGGTATACCCTGGCGCCGAGCGCGCCGGCGATCAGTTGCGCGCCCAGGCAGATGCCGAGCACCGGCGTGCCGTGGCGGATGGTTTCGGCGATGAAGCGCCGTTCGTCGTTCAGCCAGGGGTATTGCCGTTCGTCGTTGACGCTCATCGGACCGCCCATGACGATCAGCAGATCCGCTTCGCCGACGGCGGGCAGCGCGGCGTCGGGTTCGAAGAAGCGGGTGTAGCCGATGTGCGCGCCGCGCGCGTCGAGCCAGCCGCGGATGCTGCCGATGTCCTCGAACCAGACGTGCTGCAGTACGTGTGCCCGCATCGCATCCTCCTTGCCGCATGGAGGGCCACCCTTTTGCGCTTTCATGAAGGGCCTGACCCTTTGCTAATATGCCCCTTCCCGTGAAAAAAACGAAGAGAAGATGGTGAAGCCGGAAAAAACTACCACGGCGGCGACGTCCGCTGCGCTGATCGCCGCTGCGCTCGCCCTGCGCGAACGCGTGGAGCGGATGGATTTCGCATTGCCCGTCGCCTATGTCTACGATCCGCTGCGCTATGCCTGGGCGCCGCACGAGGAGTATCTGCGCCGTTACGGCGCGGGGCGCAAGCGCGTCATCTTCATGGGCATGAACCCCGGCCCCTTCGGTATGGCGCAGACCGGCGTGCCCTTCGGCGAGGTCGCCGCCGTGCGTGACTGGCTCGGCATCGAAGCGCCGGTCGGGCACCCGCCGAAGGAGCATCCCAAGCGCCCGGTCACCGGCTTCGCCTGCCGGCGCAGCGAGGTGAGCGGCCGGCGCCTGTGGGGCTTTTTCCGCGCGCAGTACGGCACGGCGCAGGCGTTCTTCGCCGAACACTTCGTCGTCAACTATTGCCCGCTGGTGTTCATGGAAGAGAGCGGCCGCAATCTCACGCCCGACAAGCTGCCGCGCGCCGAACGCAGCGAACTGCAGCAGGCCTGCGATGAGCATCTGCGCGCGATCGTGCGCATTCTGCAGCCGCAATGGATGGTCGGCGTCGGCGGTTTCGCGAAAAAGCGTCTGGAGGAAACCCTCGTCGATCAGTCTCTCGATATCACCGTCATTCCGCATCCCAGTCCCGCCAGCCCCGCCGCCAATCGCGGCTGGGACGAACCGGTGCGTGCGGTCCTCGCCGGGCACGGACTGCTGTAGGCGCGCAAAGGGGTCAGCCCTCTTTGCAATGCTTACGCCGGGCTGTGATCGCGGATCAGCGCCGGGAGATCGCCTTGAGGTAAATCAGTTCCCCTATCAGCTCGCACAAGGTCTGCGTGATGACCGCGGCAGCGGCGATATGGCGGATGTCCGCTGGCAGGGCGAGCGCGAGCGGCAGCACCACCAGCGAATTTCTGGTCCCGGCGCTGAAAGCCACCGCCCGCGCCGCCGGCGCCGCGAGGCGGAACAGCCGTGCCGACAGCGCGCCCAGTGTCGGCGCCAGCAGCAGAAAACCCGCATAGACCGGGAGCAGCAGCGCAAGACTCGCCGCATCGCCGAGAATCCCCGCAATCTGCGATCCCACCACCACGATGAGCACCGCCGCCATGGCGGGCACCGGCAGCCATGCCCAGAATCCGGTCCATGCCTGCGCCGCGCGGGTTTTCTTCGCCAGTGCCTCGGTCAGCACGGCGAGTGCGAGCGGCGCGGCGATGAGCGTGAGGAATGCCGTGATGAACGGCCCTGCCGAGATGG
>CAYLYS010000016.1:0-9512 GCA_964388175.1 uncultured Chromatiales bacterium
CTGTGATCGTAGCCGGGCTGAAAACGCAGGGTCAGCGGATGCCCGGCTACGATCACAGCTACTATTTCATCGCCAGCTTCATCGGCGATCATATCGCGCACCACGCCAAAACCTTGCGCGCATGAGCCGCGCGCCGTTGCAATCCCGGTCGACTGAACTGGATCGACTAGGATCGAACGGGATCGAGCGGGGTTGATCCGGATCGAGTGGGCATTGAGCGGACCCGAATGACTGAAGAGGCGCATCATGGAAGCAGGATTCTGGCATCGAAAGTGGGAAAACAACGATATCGGCTTCCATGAAGGCGCACCCAATGCGCTGCTGGTGAAGCATTTCGAGGCGCTCGATCTGGTGCCGGGGAGCCGGCTGTTCGTGCCGCTGTGCGGCAAGACGCGCGATATCGCCTGGCTGCTGGCCGCGGGTCATCGCGTCGCCGGCGCCGAACTGAGCGAGGCCGCCGTCAGGCAGTGGTTCACCGAAAACGGTGTGGAGCCGGCGGTAAAGGATCTGGGTGCACTGAAGCATTACAGCGCCCAGGATATCGATATCTTCGTCGGCGATATCTTCCGGCTGTCGCGCGCGATGCTCGGCGCGGTCGATGCGGTCTACGACCGGGCCGCCCTGGTGGCGCTGCCCGCCGACATGCGCGAGCGCTATGCGCGACACCTGCGGGAGATCACCGGCAATGCGCCGCAGTTGCTGATCTGCTATGAATACGATCAGACCGTGATGGACGGTCCGCCTTTTTCCATCGACGATGCGGAAGTATCGCGACACTATGGCGATATCCATGGGGGCGATGCCTACGAGCTGATCCTGCGCGAGAGAAGGGAAGTGCCCGGCGGTTTGAAGGGGAAGTGCGCGGCGCGGGAAAATGTCTGGCTGCTGAAGAAAGCCTGATTCGCCTGATTCGATGCGATAGCCGCCAGGCATCCGAAAGGACAGACGTCTGAAGCCAGGCAGAGCAGACTCCCAGGTTCTTAGGTTCCCAGGTTCTTAGGGGGGGAGGGCGGGGATATTGTAGGCAGCGCGGAAATGCCCAACAATGCATTCGAGCCGCCGACGTTTTGCGGCATCCCGTGAGCGTGATTCTCAAGGAGAACCGCCATGAGCATATCCATCAAGCGGGCTTACGAAGCGCCGGCATCCGGGGATGGCAAGCGTGTGCTCGTCGATCGCATCTGGCCGCGCGGAATGACGAAGGAGAAGGCGAAGATCGATCTGTGGCTGAAAGACGTGGCGCCCTCGACCGCGCTGCGCCAGTGGTTCGGCCACGACCCGGCGCGATGGCGCGAGTTCCAGCAAAAATATCGCGCCGAACTCAAGGGCAATCCCGCATTGGCGGAGCTGAAGGAAATGGCCCGCAACAGTACGGTGACCCTGGTCTATGCCGCCAAGGATGAGGAGTACAACAACGCGGTGGTGCTGCGCGGTCTCATCGGTCGTAGCCTGTGACGGCGCATTCGAAACGAAGCGGCCTCGGCTTCCTCGTGCATCCGCGCCATTCTGAATCCGGGGCATCATGTCTGCTTAAGCAAACCATGCCGGCCCGGCATGGATATTTCCCGGTATGGGAATTTCCCAGTATAGGTATTTGATGAAGTGGCGGGAGAGACGTCAATGGACAACACGGTAAAGGCATCGATCGTGCTCGGCGCGCTCATCGCGCTGGGCCTCGCCGTACTCGGCTATGCGCTCGGTTCGAGCGCGATCCGTTTCAAGGAGTACGAGCGCGTGGTTTCGGTCAAGGGGCTCGCCGAGCGCGAGATGGCGGCGAACATCGCGATATGGCCGATCAATTTCAGCGGAGCGAATGCCGATCTCACGGCGCTTTACGCCAAGCTCGAAGGCGATGCCGGCCGCATCATCGACTTCCTCAAGGCCCGGGGATTCGAGCAGAGCGAGATCACCGTCGCCGCGCCGGATGTCACCGACAAGCTCGCGCAGCGCTATGGCGGCAATGAGCAGGTCCAGTTGCGTTATACCGCCAGCCAGGCGATCACCGTTTATTCGGGCAATATCGATCTGGTGCGCAGCTCGCAGAACGATCTGGCCGAGCTCGGCAAGCAGGGCATCGCCTTCGGCGGCGACGGTTATCAGCGCACGGAATTCCTTTTCACCGATCTCAACAACATCAAGCCGGAGATGATCGAGGAGGCGACGCGCAAGGCGCGCGAGGTGGCCGAGAAGTTCGCCGCGGATTCGAGCAGCCGGCTCGGCAAGATCAGGACCGCGAACCAGGGGCAGTTCACCGTCAGCGACAGGGACATGAACACGCCGCACATCAAGAACGTGCGCGTGGTGTCCACGATCGAGTACTACCTCTCCGACTAGACGCGGGGCCGCGCGCGCCTGGCGTATGACTCATGACCGATGATTGCTATCATCCATGAGACGGGATGAGGCGGCATCGGGGACAGCGCAGAAAAAACAGAAAAAAACCCTGTCTCATGGCGGACAGGGCCGGTTCATATCCGTTGACGAAGCAAAGGGATGGGAAACGCATGGCCATTGAAAATCGTATCGCGCCGGACGCGTGCCGGAACATGGAAGAGGTCCGCGCCGAGATAGACCGGATTGATCGCGCCATCGTCGGCCTGCTCGGCGAGCGCCGTCGCTATGTGCTCGCGGTGTCGAAGTTCAAGACCTCGGAAACCGCGGTGAGGGCGCCGGAGCGCGTCAATGCCATGCTGGCGCAGCGCCGCGAATGGGCGGCGGCCGAGGGTCTCGATCCCGATGTGATCGGCAGGCTGTATACCGATCTCGTGAATCATTCCATCGAAGAAGAAATGAAGCGCTGGCGGTCGGAGCGGGGAGAAGCCTGATCGATTCAGCCCCGCCGTCCGTGCACAGCGCCGCATTGCCATTATAAAGACCGCGCTGGCACGAAAAAACAATGAATGATCGGCATTGAAAATGGAGGAGATCATGAAGCTGGATACGCGGAGTCAGCTCAGTCATACCACGATCGTTCTGCACTGGCTCGTCGGCATCGCCGTGATCGGGATGCTGACGCTCGGCATCTACATGACAGAGACGGAAACCAGAAGCCTCTATCCTCTGCACAAATCGCTCGGTGTCCTGTTTCTGCTGCTCATCGTCGCGCGCATCGCGTGGCGGATGAAGAACGGCTGGCCCGAGCCGGTCGGCAATTATCCGCGTCATGAGCGGATTCTGGCGAAGACGGTTCATTACGTACTGCTGATCGGCACGCTGCTGATGCCGCTGTCCGGCTTCCTGATGTCCGCTCTCGGCGGTACCGGCGTCGCCGTGTTTGGCGTCGAACTCGTCGCGCGCAATCCCGATCCGGCCAATCCCGGCCGCGTGCTGGCGCACAACGCCGATGCGGCCGCCTTCTTCCGCGGCGTCCATGGCGTGGTTGCCTTCGCGCTCATCATTGCCATCGCTCTGCACATCGCCGGCTCGCTCAAGCACCATGTGATCGACAAGGACGGTACGCTGAAGCGCATCTTCGGCGCCCGTGTCTAGCCGCCGGATCTTGCGGTACGCCGCTGCGGTCATGCGCTGTTGCGCCCCGCCGGTGTGATGAGATTTCTATCCTCGATGCTCGAATGTGCTGCGGAGCATCCGGGCGGTCGGCGCTGTCATCGGTGTCGTCGATGACGATTTTCCATCACGCGGTGCGCGGCAAAATCCGGCGCACCGCGTATGCCATCGCGTTGTTTCCCTGTCGAAGTGCGCGTGCTCACGCTCCTCGCTCATGCCGCTGCGTTTGGTGAAAGCACCATGGCTGCCCTATAATGAACGGCGTTATCACCATTTTCAGCAACTGATGTCGTACAGGGCGCCGGATTTTCCGCGTCCGCGTCACGACAGATTCTCGCGATCATACGATCGCGGCGCATGATCCGCGGTTTCCGGATTCGCCGTCGCAGTCGATGATCGGCACGATCGGCTCCGATACCAGACGGTTCTGGTACGGCCGGCTTTAGCGGGAGCCGTGCAGGCGGCTACCAACCTTGAGCGGCGACAGGCCCGCTCTCTCGAGCGTTTCGAATGAACGGCGAGAACAAAACACAATCTCAGCAGGCGCGGCCGCTGGTTTTCGGCGAAGTGCTGTTCGATGCGTTTCCCGACGGTTCGCAGATCCTCGGCGGCGCGCCGTTCAATGTCGCCTGGCATCTGCAGGGTCTGGGTATGAACCCGCTGCTGCTCAGCCGCGTCGGCGCGGACGAGGCCGGCAAGCGGGTTTTCGCGGCGATGCGGCAATGGGGCATGGATCTGTCGGGCATGCAGCGCGACGACGACGATCCCACCGGTATCGTGCGCGTGAGCCTGGAGCAGGGGCAGCCCGCTTTCGATATTCTGCCCGCCCAGGCCTACGATCGCATCGATGCGCATGCCGCGCTGCGTGCCGCGCGCAGCCGGCCCGTCAATCTTCTTTATCACGGTACGCTGGCGCTGCGCGATCCGGGATCGCGCGCCGCCTTGCACGCGCTGCGCGATGATCTGCGCGCGCCGCGCTGCGTCGATCTCAATCTGCGCGCGCCATGGTGGGACGACGCCATCGCCGCCGATGCGCTGCGCGGCGCGGACTGGGTGAAGCTCAATGACGCGGAATTGCGCGTGGTCGGCGGCGATGCCGAGGATGCGCGGCCGCTGCGCGCGCAGGCCGAGCAGTTGCGCGCGGATCGCGGGATCGCCGTGCTGGTGCTCACTTGCGGCGAGCGCGGCGCCTGCATCGTTACGGCGGATGGGCCGGTCGAGGGCAAGGCGCCGTTCGTCGAACGCTTCGTCGATGCCGTGGGTGCGGGCGATGCCTTCGCCGCCGTCGCGCTCATCGGCATGACGAAGGGATGGGAGCCGCCGCTGATGCTGTCGCGCGCGCTCGAATTCGCCGCCTGGATCTGCAGCGTGCGCGGCGCCACGACGGCGGATGAGGAGCGCTATGCCGGATACAGAAAAGCATGGGGACTGGAGGCGGGTGACGCATCCTGACGACGGACTCTATATCGTTCTGATCAGTGTCCACGGTCTGATCCGGGGGCACGATCTCGAGCTCGGTCGCGACGCGGACACCGGCGGCCAGGTGCTCTACGTGATGGAGCTGCTGCGCGCGCTCGCCGCTCATCCCGCCGTCGCGCGCATCGATCTGCTCACCCGCCGCATCACCGATCCCAAGATCCATGCCGATTACGGCGTGCCCCAGGAGCAGATCACACCCAAGGCGCGTATCGTACGTCTCGATTGCGGTCCCCGGCGCTATCTGCGCAAGGAGGTGCTGTGGCCGCATCTCGACAGTTTCGCCGATCAGGCGCTCAAGCACATCCGCCGCCAGGGCCGTATCCCCGATGTGATACACGGCCACTACGCCGACGCCGGCTATGTCGGCGTGCGCCTGTCCACGCTGCTCGAAACGCCGCTGGTTTTCACCGGCCATTCGCTTGGCCACGTCAAGCGCAGCCGCCTGCTGGAAAAAGGCCTGCGTCCGGAGGCGATCGAAAGCCAGTACCACCTCGGCCAGCGCATCGAGGCCGAGAACATGGCGCTCGACAATGCCGCTTTCGTCGTCGCCAGCACACATCAGGAAGTCGAGGTTCAGTACAGCAAATACGACAATTACCAACCGAAACGCATGGTGGTGATTCCGCCCGGCGTCGATCTGCAGCGCTTCCACCCGCCGCGGCGGGGAGAGTTCAGGCCGCCGATCTATCATCAGTTGCGGCGCTTTCTGCCGGAGCCGGACAAGCCGATGATCCTCGCGCTGGCGCGGCCCGATCCGCGCAAGAACCTTGCCACACTGGTGCATGCCTACGCCAATCATCCCGCATTGCGCCACCACGCCAATCTCGTCATCCTCGCCGGTAATCGTGACGATCTCGCCGCGATGGAAAAAGGGCCGCGCCGCGTGCTCGGTGAGCTCATGCAGCTCATCGATCGCTATGATCTCTACGGCCACGTTGCCTATCCCAAGCACCATCAGGCGGACGATATTCCGCAGCTCTATCGTCTGGCGGCGAAAGACCATGGTCTGTTCGTCAATCCGGCGCTGACCGAACCGTTCGGCCTGACGCTGCTGGAAGCGGCCGCCAGCGGACTGCCCATCATCGCCACCCGCGACGGCGGTCCTGTCGACATCATCAAATACTGCCGCAATGGTGTGCTCATCGATCCGTTCGACGCCGATGCCCTGGGGCAGACGCTGCACGATGCCTTGTCGGATGAGCGCCGCTGGCGCCGCTGGTCGAAGGCGGGCATCAATGGCACGAAACGCTATTTTTCCTGGGACGGTCATGTGATCACCTATCTGCGCGAGGTGCAGAAGCGGATGGACGGCCGGCGCCGGCAACGCGCGGCGCCCGCGCAGAAGAGCAGGCTGCCGGTCGCCGATCGCATTCTCGTCTGCGATATCGACAACACCTTGATCGGCGATCGCCGCGCGCTGGATCGGCTGCTGGAGCTGCTGCGCGCGTCCTCCGACCATGTCGGCTTCGGCCTTGCCACCGGCCGCAGTCTCGACAGCGCGCTCAGGGTGCTCAGGGAGTGGCGCGTGCCGGCGCCCGATTTCATGATCTCGGCGGCGGGAGGTGAAATCCATTACGGCTCGCGCCTGGTCGAGGACGAGAGCTGGAAGCGGCACATCGATTATCGCTGGGAGCCCGAGCGCGTGCGCGAATGCCTGCACGGTCTGCGCGGGCTGCGGCCACAGCCGCCGGATGAACAGCGCCGCTTCAAGGTCAGCTATTTCATCGATATCGCGGCGGCGCCGTCGCTGCGCGAACTGCGCCGCCGCCTGCGCCAGCGCGACATCCATGCCGACGCGGTCTGCTCCTATCAGTCCTATCTCGATCTGCTGCCGGTAAGGGCGTCCAAGGGCGCGGCGCTGCGCTATCTCGTCGATAAATGGGGCATTCCGATAGAGCGAGTGCTGGCCGCCGGTGATGCCGGCAATGACGAGGAGATGCTGTCGGGCGAAACGCTCGGCGTGGTCGTCGGCAACCACAGCGTCGAACTCGAACGCCTGCGCGGCCGTGACAGCGTCTATTTCGCGCGCGCGGGATACGCGCAGGGCATTCTGGAAGGAATATCGCACTACGATTTTCTCGGGGCACTGAAGGAGCGGAACAGGGAGCCGGCGCTGGATGTCGCTGCCGCGATGCCGAAGGTTCATGCACGGAAACAGATGGAGGGCTGATCATGGAGCTTTCGCTGGAAGACTATCTGGGCGGTAACCGGGAAGCCTGCTATGCGCTGATGCGGCGCTACATCGCACGCGGACAGCCTTTTCTGTTGCGTTCGGAGATCATCGACGAATGCCGGGCGTTCTGCCTGGAGAATCCCGAGCTGTCGGTCGAAGAATCGCCTTTGTACACGCTGATCCAGTCCGCGCAGGAAGCGGCGGTCGACGGAACGTGGATCTACATCGCGGTGCGTCCCTATATCGCGCGCTGGAAGTATTACCGCATCCATACCGAACTCCTGGACGGAGATGAAATCGCGGTGTCCGACTATCTCGTGTTCAAGGAGCGCCTGATCAACGGCGCGGCTCACGACGACTGGGCGCTCGAGTTCGACGTCGATCCGTTCCGGCGCGAGTTCCCGCGTCTGCGCGAATCGCGTTCGATCGGTCGCGGGATGGAGTTTCTCAACCGCCGCCTGTCCAGTCAGTTGTTCCAGGAGATCGGCAAGGGCGATCAGCGCGTGCTGGATTTTCTGTCCGTCCATCAGGTCAACGGCCGTCAGTTGATGGTGAACGATCGCATCCACAGCGTCGTCGAGCTGCGCCGGCAACTGCGCCACGCCGAGGAATACCTCGCGCGCCAGAGTGCCGATGCGGTCTGGGACGACGTGGTGCATGCGCTGCAGAACATGGGATTCGAGCCGGGCTGGGGGCGGACGGTGGCGCGTATGCGCAATACCTTCTCGCTGCTGACGGACATTCTCGAAGCGCCGGATCCGGAGAATCTGGAGCGCTTTCTCGGGCGTATCCCGATGATATTCCGCATGGCCATACTCTCGCCGCACGGCTATTTCGCGCAGGCCAACGTCCTTGGCCTGCCCGACACCGGCGGCCAGGTCGTGTACATCCTCGATCAGGTACGCGCGCTCGAACAGGAAATGCGCCGCCGCCTCGACGAACAGGGCCTGGACATCGATCCGCAGATCCTCGTCGTCACCCGCCTCATCCCCGAGGCGCGCGGCACCAGTTGCGATCAGCGCCTGGAGCCGATCATCGGCACGCGCAATGCGCGCATCCTGCGCGTACCCTTCCGCAATCCCGACGGCGAGATCGTCCCGCACTGGATTTCACGCTTCGAAGTCTGGCCCTATCTGGAGCGCTTTACCGTCGATGTGGAGACCGAAGTGCTGGCCGAACTGACGGCGCGTCCCGATCTCATCGTCGGCAATTATTCCGACGGCAATCTGGTGGCGACGCTGCTTTCCCATCGTCTGAACGTCACTCAGTGCAACATCGCGCATGCGCTGGAAAAACCCAAATACCTGTTGTCCGATCTGTACTGGCGCGCCAATGACGAGCAGTACCACTTCGCCTGCCAGTTCACCGCCGATCTGATCGCGATGAACGCCGCCGATTTCATCATCACCAGCACCTACCAGGAAATCGCCGGCAACAACGACAGCGTCGGTCAATACGAGAGCTATTCCTCCTATACCCTGCCCGGTCTCTACCGCGTGATCAGCGGCGTCGACATGTTCGATCCCAAATTCAACATCGTTTCTCCCGGCGCCGATGCCGAGGTCTATTTTTCCTACACCGAGGAACGGCGCCGCTTGTCGTCGCTGCATGGGGAAATCGACGAGCTGATCTACGGGCGGGAGCGGCGCGACGATGCGCGCGGCGTGCTGCAGGATCGTGACAAGCCGCTGCTCTTTTCCATGGCGCGGCTCGATCGCATCAAGAACATCACCGGCCTGCTCGAATGGTTCGGCGCTTGTCCGCGGCTGCGCGAGGCGGCGAACCTGGTCATCGTCGCCGGCCACGTCGATGCGCAACGCTCCGCCGATCGCGAAGAGCAGGCGCAGATCGCGCGCATGCACGAGCTGATGACGCACTATGAGCTGGACGGCCAGGTGCGCTGGCTGGGCGTGCTGCTCGACAAGAACATGGCGGGCGAGCTGTACCGTTACGTGGCCGACAGCCGCGGCATATTCGTCCAGCCGGCGCTGTTCGAGGCCTTCGGCCTGACGGTGATCGAAGCGATGAGTTCCGGTCTGCCGACATTTGCCACCCGCTATGGCGGTCCGCTGGAAATCATCGAAGACGGCGTTTCCGGATTTCACATCGACCCCAACCATGGCGAACAGGCGGCCGCGATCATCGCTGACTTCATGGCCCAGGCGGCGGCCGATCCGCAGTACTGGGAGCGGATTTCCGCGCAGACGCTGGCGCGGGTTCGCAGCCGCTACACCTGGACGCTGTACGCCGAGCGCATGATGACGCTGTCGCGCCTCGCCTCGACGCGCGGGCATGAAAAGGCGTCGATCCTGCTGACGACGGTGAACGCCGCGCTCCAGCGCGTGCCGCCGCG
>CAYLYS010000016.1:9522-12170 GCA_964388175.1 uncultured Chromatiales bacterium
TTACGGTTTCTGGAAGTACGTGACCAAGCTCGAACGCAGCGAAACGCGGCGCTATCTGGAGATGTTCTACGCCCTGCAGTACCGGCCTCTGGCCGCGCAGGTGCCGCGCCGCGCTCCGCCGGACGGCGGCGGTTGATTCAGCGGCGCGGGTGTCATATCCTTGCCTGCTCGGATTCGAGCCCGCCGGGCCAGGATTCTCCCCCCGTTTTCGCGCCCTTAGCTCAGCTGGATAGAGCGTTGGATTCCGATTCCAAAGGTCAGAGGTTCGAATCCTCTAGGGCGCGCCATTTCGGTACCGCACGTCGAAAATACCACTCGCGAATGGATGGGCCGGTTCAACCGCCGCCGTTTCCTTGAGCCCATAGGAAACATCCGGCCGCCGAGGCCGAAGCCAACGTGGCGCCGGGAATCGAAGCCATGTCCGCATAACTGACGACAATCAGCCTCGGCAAATCCGGCGCGGTCCATGGTTGATCGCGGTCGGCGCGTCAAGTACTCTCGCTCCGAGATGAAACGACCGGTCTCATGGGCGTTTTTCGCAAGCGGCACGGGATCTGATCTCTTGCGGGGTCAGTTCGTGCACATGCAATCAATGTGTGAATCCCGGCGTGCTGCTCTTCCGGCCGACATCAGGCGATGCGCGGCATGAAGGGGAAGAAACAATACCCTATGAATGACGTAGGCATAGAGGAGATCAGCCGTTGCTTCTTTCCTCCCGATCGCCAGATGCGGGCGGATGTGGCAATCGTATTCGGCATGAGCGTTCCGCAGCGTCCTGTCGATCGCGCGGTTGAGCTTTTTCATGCAGGAATGGTCAGCCGGCTTCTTTTCACCGGCGGCTACAATGACCGGCTCGGGGGTATCGAGGCGCACGAGATGGTGAAGCTGGCGCAGGAAGCAGGGGTCCCCGCCGAAGCCATCCTGATCGAGGACAGGGCGCTGAATACCGAAGAGAACATCGGTTTTTCCTGGCGGCTTCTGGAAGAGCGGTTCGGTCCCGGCGGCATCGGGTCGATCATGCTCCTCACCATCCACTACCATCTTCGCCGGGCCTATCTCGCCGCCCGCAACCGGTTCCCGTCGGAAATCGCCGTTTGCTGGACTTGCTATGCAAGCCTTTATTACAAATCGCTGAACTGGTTCGATGTGGAACGGGGACGGCGGGACGTGATGACGGAGATCGAAAAGATCGAACGATATTACGGGATGAAACTGAACGATCTCGTAAGGCAGGAGCGGTGAGGCCGGCATTTTCTCTGGGAGAGGCCGCAGCCAAGCCGCCCTATGCTTCACTGGCGCAAGCCATTCTGGCCGGCGTAGAGACGTTTCCCGATGGCAGGTTTCTCTATTTTGGACCGAATGGACAGGCGTGCGAACGCTCGTTCGGGGAGACGCTGGCCCAGGCCCTCAGGCTGCTTGCCGGTCTGCGGCAGCAGGGAATGCAGGCGGGGGACGCTCTACTCATCGGTTTGACCGACGCGAGGCAGACAGTACCGTCCCTGTGGGCCTCTGTTCTCGGTGGATTTGTGACCGTTCCCTTCCTTCATTCCACCCGGCCGGGCACGAACGGAGTGCCGGATGAGCAGGATCTGGACTTTCTGCGCGAGACTTTCAGCGGACTGCGCGTACTGGTCGACAAGGCCGGGGCTGCCGCCAATACGGACGCCGATACGGACAGGATAATCCTCGACTTCGATGAACGCTCTTCCGTACCGGCCCCGCGCGATGTAACGCCGGCTTCGGGCGGCGGCGAAGACCTTCGGTTCGCCATCATGACCTCCGGAACGACGGCGCGCCCCAGACTGGTCGGGCTGTCGGACAGCGCGGCGCTCGCGCGCTGGTGGCCGCAATTGCCGGATGCCGCCCATTCCAGGGGTTTCCTGTCATGGTCCTCGTTCGGCCATGTCATGGGGCTGGGGCTGGTGATGCCCAATCTTCCGGTGAAGGCGCATCTCGACGCGGCGCGCTTCGTCGCAAGCCCGCTCTCCTGGCTCGACGCGCTCGAATCCGCCGGCGCAACCCACGCCACGATGACCAACTTCGGCATGTCGCTGATCCTGCAGGCGATGGCGGAAAATCCCGGGCGGCAGTGGCGGCTCGGCCATGTGCGCAAGATCGGCATCGGTGCCGAGGCGATTTCGCGCAAGACCTGCGAGCGCTTCCTGAAATGCCTTGCGGAATTCGGCCTGCGCGAAGATGCGCTGATCCTCGGCTACGGCCTTTCCGAGTGCGGGCCGGTTGTCGGCGGCAGCATGCCTTTCTCGGCGGAGAATTCGGATGATGCCGGCATTCCACCCGAACTCGATCGTCCGACGAGGGGACATGCGGTCAGGATCGTCGGCGATAGCGGTTATCTCCTGCGCGAGGGAGAGGTCGGCCGCATAGAAGTGCGCGGCCCGACCATGACGAACGGCTATCCGGGCGACGACGAGGCGACCGCCGCGCTGTTCACACCCGACCAGTGGCTGAGAACAGGCGATCTGGGCGTCTTGCGTGACGGCAAGCTCACCGTCGTCGGACGCGAGAAAGAGCTCATCATCGTCAATGCGAAAAAATATACCTGCCAGGCCATCGAAACCGCGATCCGCGACCGGACCGGTTATCAGGAAGTGTATGTCGCACCATTCGAAGACACCGCGCAGACTCCT
>CAYLYS010000016.1:12270-39979 GCA_964388175.1 uncultured Chromatiales bacterium
CGGTCCGAAGCGCTCGAATCCCATGCTGTCGCGGAAGCGGTGCGTGCCGCCACCGCGCAAGCGTTCCGCTTCGCGCCGCGCTCGGTGGTGCTGGTATCAAACGACGATATACCGAGAACCTCCCTCGGAAAGGTGCGCAGACTGGCGTTGCCCGCCCTTCTGGCCGATCCGGCGATCGCCGGTCGGGTGAGCCATCTGGCCGGGAGAGGCGCTGCTGTTCTTGCCAGTGCCGGTCATACGCAGATCGAGGCGAGGATCGCCCGTATCTGGCGCGAGCTTCTCCGAAGCGAGGGCGATATCGATCGCGACACCGACTTTTATACCTTGGGCGGCGATTCGCTTCTGGCTCTGCGCATGTCCTTCCTGGTCGAGGACGAGCTCGGCGTTCCCGTGCGGCTCGAGCAGATCCAGGCGAAACTGAGCATAGCCGAACTGGCGCGCTCCCTGATCGAATGTGGGATCGAATGTGGGATCGAATCCGGGATCGGATCCGGGTCCGGCGCCTCTGCGGATGCGGAGACGGAGACTGCTCCCACCGTGTCCCTTTCCGGATTGCCGGACTGGCTCACCGACCGTCTGCTCGGCTTCCTGAAGAACTGGCCGGGAGCGCCGGCCTTGCCGGAGGGTCTTGTCCGGCGGGTCGGCGCGGGGCAGCAGGGTATTCCCGTCTTCTGGTGTATGCAGGATGCCGAGGAAGCACTCGATTTCAAGAGAACGGTCGGTGGGCGCTTCCCTTCCTATGCGATGCGCTCGGGCATGTGGCTTTTCGACTATGGCACGCCGCTCGCGGATGCCCTGATCGATCGCTACGCCGAAGAAATCACGGAGATTTGCCGCGAAGGACCTGTTGTCATCGGTGGCACATGCCAGGGATTCAATATCGCGCTTGCCATTGTCCGCAGGTTGGTCGCCGCCGGAAGAGACGTGCGGCTGCTGGCGGCGGCAAATTGTCGCTTTGCCGAACTTTGCGGCGGATCGCCGGTACCGGTTCCGCTGGCCTTGTTTTCGTCCGTTGGCAGCAAGTTCAATCCATATAGATACTTCCGGCACCCGGAAATCGGTCTGCGCAAGCTGGCGCCGCAGGGGCTGCGTCTCGAGATGATCGATACGGTCCATGCGGACCATGCCAGGATCATGATCGGCCCGGCAATGGATCATCTGGCGCGCGGGCTGGAAACCGCCATCGACTGGGCGCAATCGCAAAATCCGCGCCACGGTACGGCGGCAGTTCCGAGTCCGGCCGCCATGTACCAGCGTCATATCGCCTCGCCGTCGAAGGCGCTCGACATGCGTGCGGGTGAACATCGGGGCCTTGTCGTCGAGCTGAAGAATAGCAGCCCGGTGGCCTGGGATGCGTTCGACAGCAGCGGCCTCATGCTCGCCAATCACTGGCTCTCCGGCAATGGCGAGATGGTGATATGGTCGGATGGGCGCACGCCGTTGAAACGGCGGCTGGAACCGGGGGAGCTGGCCGATATGACGCTCGACATCGTGGCGCCGCACGAACCCGGCAGCTACCTGCTGGAAGTGGACCTGGTGGAAGAAGGCATCTGCTGGTTTGCCGATTTTGCATCGTCCCCGCTGCAGATCCCTGTTGATGTCCGCTCGCAGGATGAAGGAAACAGCTAATCCGGCAGCTCGCGGGGTTTGTGCGTTTTTTCCGCTCTATTCAGACTGGCCGACAGCTTCCTTTATCATCATGCCCTGATCATCGTAATGGCGCCGTCCAATGCGTCGCTGCGCGCATCGCACAGGCGAGCGCGCAGCGGCGCTGGCAACCAGGGTGTCATGGGGGCGGCTATCCCGCCCAACAGGGCGATACGCGAAAAGCCGGACGCCAGGAGGCGTTCGATCATCCGCGCCACATGTTCCGCGGCGTCGCGCAGAATCGCCACGGCCAGATCGTCACCCTGCTCGGCGAACTGAAACACGAGCGGCGCCCAGGCGGCATAGTCGGCAGGTCTCGCCGCGCGAGCCGCCGAGACCATCGGAACCGGTGATCCGCCAAAGATCGACAGCAGATTCTCGGCCAGGGGCGTCATCCCGATACGCCCATCCCATGCCCATATGCTGCGCCGCAAGGATTCGCGCCCTATCGCCGCGGCGCCGGCCTCGTCCGAAATCTCGGCGCCCCAGCCGCCGAGCACATACCTTCGAGTGCCGATCTGCCCAAAACACACAGAACCCGTTCCGAGGATGATGACAGCTCCATCCTCGCCGCCGTGCGCGCCGAGCCAGGCGATATAGGCATCCGAGGCCAGCCTGACCGCGGCGAAAGGGCTCCATCCATCGAGCAAGCGGTCCTGCAGGTCTTGCGGGCTGCCTCCGGCCAGTCCCAGGCCGGCATGGCACCGTTTGATGTCCTCCTGCCGCAATCCCGCGGCGCGCAGGGCGCTCGCGGTTGCTTCCAGGATCGAAGCCCGCGCCTGTTCGATGTCGATCGAGATATTGGCCGATCCGGAAATACCTTCTCCGAGCAGATTGCCGGACCTGTCGCGCAAACGCGCTTGGCAGCGCGAGGCGCCGCCATCGACGCCAAGGTATAACGTATCATCCATCGATCGGCCTTTCAGTGATCGCAGAACGGCTTGCCTGCAACGCTGCGGGGTCTTACTGTTTACAACAGATCTTAGTTTAGGGGTAGCTTGGTGGATCCGGAAACCATATCACCGCGCCTTGCGGGGTTCGATACCTGGGCTGATCGGGATATTCTCGAGACCCTGTGGCAGGGGCAGGCCGGTGCGCTCGCCGCGGTTCGTGCCGCGCTGCCGGCTCTTGCGTCGGCAGCGCGGGATATGGCCAATCGCCTGCAAGTCGGCGGGCGGCTGATTTTCGTCGGCGCCGGCACCTCGGGCCAGATTGCCGCGCTTGAAGCCGCCGAGATCCCGGCGACGTTCGGCTGGCCGCAGGACAGGATAGTTTGCCGCACGCCTGATTTCGGCGCTTCCAGGCAGCCCGTCGCGGAAGACGATCCCGATCATGGCGCAAGCCTGATGGAGGAATTGCAGCTTTCGCCCCTCGACGTCGTCATCGCCGTCGCCGCAAGCGGCAATACGCCCTTCACCTGTGCGGCCGCAGCGCATGCCTTCGCCAGCGGCGCACTGCTCGTCGTTCTGTTCAATCGCGAGGAATGTCTCCTGCGAGGGCAAGCGCATCATCCGGTCTTTCTTGAAACCGGCGCCGAAGTTCCGGCCGGTTCAACGCGCATGAATGCCGGAACCGGCCAGAAAGCCGCGCTGAATCTGCTGTCGGTTCTGGTAATGACGAGGCTTGGACGGGTGCATGACGGTCTGATGATCGATCTCGCACCAAGCCGCCCCAAGTTCCGCAGGCGCGCCATACGTATCGTCGCAGCGATTGCAAAATGTTCCGACGACCGCGCGGAGCGGCTGCTGTTGCAGGCGGGGGGCGCCATCAAACAGGCGGTGCTGATGGCTTATGGCCATGGCAGAGACGAGGCAGACCATATCCTCGAGCAGAGCGCAGGCAATTTACGCAAGGCGCTGTCTTCAATCTCCCATGATCGACCGGTCTCCGACGATACGCTTGCATCGTAGTTCTACGTACTGAAATCGTTCGAACCGAGTGAGAAACTCCATTCGGTACAGGGGGGCTCCCGGCAGGGTATGAGCGTTTTGCTCGGCGGCGCTCGGGCAGGATCGGAGTCGGTGCACGATGACGGATCGGCACGCGCACAGTCATGAACGGATACTGGTGCTCGCTCCGGTAGCGGTGGATGATGCGCTCGATCCCGCCGTACTCGGCGCCGCAGGCCTGAGCTGCGTCATCTGCCACGACGTCGTCGCGCTTGTCGAGCAGCTCGAAGACGAGGCCGGTGCGCTCGTGCTGACCGAAGAGGCCCTGTGCCGCGACGATGTTCAGCCGCTGGTCCTGGCCTTGCAGCGCCAGCCGTCATGGTCCGACATTCCTGTGCTGCTGCTGTGCGGTCCCGGCGGCGATTTCATGCCGCGCGCGATCGATCTGCTCGGCAACGTCATGACGCTGGAGCGGCCGGTGCGGGCGACGACGCTGGTGAGCGCGCTGCGTTCTTCGCTGCGCGCGCGCCACCGCCAGCACGATCTGCGCAGGCGCGTGGAGGCATTGCGCCAGAGTGAGGAGCGTTTCCGTTTTCTTGCCGATTACATTCCTTCCTTCGTCTGGGTGACCGCGCCCGACGGTTCCCTGACCTACGCCAACGAGCAGTGGGTCGAGTATTCCGGTCTGACGCACGACGACAGCGAGCGGCGATGGCCGCTTGCTGCACTGCATCCCGAGGACCGCGATTCCTGCCTGGCGCGCTGGGCACAGGCGCTGCGCGAGGGGCGGGAATTCGAAATGGAGGCGCGCTGCCGCCGCCATGACGGCGTATACCGCTGGTTCATGGTGCGCGCTTCGCCGTTGAAGGATGCGCTCGGGGGCATCATTTCGTGGTTCGGTGTGACCACCGATATTCATGAGCAGAAACAGTCCGAGCACAGTGCGCGCCTGCTCGCCGACGCCAGCGCCGAGCTCGGCGGAATCACAGATTACCAGAGCACGCTGCGCCGCGTCGCCGGCCTGGCGGTGCCCGGTTTCGCCGACTGGTGTGCCGTCGACATGCTGAAGGACGACGGTACGCTGCATCGTCTGGCGGTGATGCATGTCGATCCGGTGCGCGTACCGCTGGCGCACGAACTGCATCGCCGTTATCCGCGTACGGGCGAGGATGACTGCGGACCCTGGCGGGTGGTCGGCACGGGCCGTTCGGAAATGTGCGGCGATATCGACGATGAGCGCCTGCGGCGGATGGCGCGCGATGAGGGTGAGCTCGCGCTGCTGCGTGCGATCGGTATGCGCTCGCTCATCTGTGTGCCGCTGATCAGCCGCGGTTCGGCGCTCGGCGCCATCAGCTTCGTCAGCAGCGACGAGGAGCGCCGCTATGGCCGCGATGATCTGCGTGTCGCCGAGGATCTCGCCCACCGCGCCGCGGTCGCCATCGACAACGCCATGCTTTATCGCGAACTGCAGGATGCCCACCGGCGCAAGGATGAATTTCTCGCCACACTCGCTCATGAGCTGCGCAATCCGCTGGCGCCGATACGCAACGCGCTGCAGGTGATGCGTCTGACCGCCGATGAAGGCGTGATCGAGCAGTCGCGCGTCATCATGGAGCGACAGATAGAGCAGATGGTACGGCTGATCGATGATCTGCTCGATGTCAGCCGCATCACCCGCGG
Source organism: uncultured Chromatiales bacterium (assembly GCA_964388175.1). Taxonomy (GTDB): domain Bacteria; phylum Pseudomonadota; class Gammaproteobacteria; order SZUA-140; family SZUA-140; genus JAITWN01. The sequence continues at coordinate 17,487 of CAYLYS010000016.1, forward strand.
TCAGTTCGAGCTGCTCAAGGAGCGGGTGACGCTCGATGCGGTCATGCGCAACGCGATCGATACCGCGCGCCCGCTGATCGATGCCGCCGGGCACAAGCTGATTACCCGGCTGCCGCAGCAGCCGGTCTGGCTCGAGGCCGATCCGGTGCGGCTGGCCCAGGTGTTTGCCAATCTGCTGAACAATGCCGCCAAGTACATGGAAAGAGGGGGCACGATCTGGCTGAGCGGCGAGGTCTGCGGCGGGCGTCTCTGCGTGTCGGTGCGCGACGCCGGCATCGGCATTCCCGCCGACGCCCTGCACTCGGTGTTCGACATGTTCATGCAGGTGGATCGCGCGATGAGCCGGGCGCAGGGCGGGCTCGGCATCGGGCTCACGCTGGTCAAGCGCCTGGTGGAAATGCACGGCGGCACGGTGGCGGTGAGCAGCGACGGCGACGGCAGGGGCAGTTCCTTCGCAGTAACCTTGCCGCTGGCGTCCGTGCCCGCGCTCGACTCCATGTCCAAACAGGGCGGTGCGGCGAACGGGGAATCGCCGCCCGGCGCTGAAGATGCCGGGGGCGCCGGACGGCATCGCATTCTGATCGCCGACGATAACCCCGATGTGGCGGACAGTCTCGCCATGATGCTGCGTCTGATGGGAAACGAGGTGCGCTCGGTCTGCGACGGCGAGCAGGCGATCGAACAGGCAGTAGCATTCGCGCCGGAACTGATCCTGCTCGATATCGGCATGCCCGGCCTCGATGGCTACGAGGCGGCGCGACGGATACGGGAGCAGCAATGGGATCGCCATCTGGTCCTGGTGGCGCTGACCGGCTGGGGGCAGGAGGAAGATCGCCGCCGTTCCATCGACGCGGGTTTCGATTATCATTTCACCAAGCCGGTGGACCCGGCGGTGCTGGAGAAACTCATATCACAGCTGCCGCAGGCGCGTCCGATCGCGGAGCAGCTGGACATCGAACTCTGAACCGCGGCCGGCGGTCATACTGAACAGTTGCAGAGATAGGGTATACTTGCGAAAACTTGGCCCAGCGGCTTTTTCGATACAGCGCATCGCCGGTACGGATCGATTCGCTCGTATTTCCGCCGAATACGATCACCCTCTCAAGCGAGCGATCCGGGCGGCGCGTCCCCGGTCCGGCGTTGTCATCGCCGGTGCCGGTGATGCAGCGCGTTCAAGCCTCATTTCGATGATGATACGAATCCCTGTTTTTCCGTTCGCGATGTGGTTCGCGCTGATCTGGTGCGCCTGTGCGCACGGCCTCGCCGCGGCGGACGACTATCGCGCGCTCGATCGCGAGGCGCGTGACGTTCAGCGTCAGTTCGTTTCCTCCGGTGGCGTTTTGCCGCCGACGCGCGTGCGCGCACTGCTCGAAGTCGATCCGTCCGCGCCCGGCAATGCGGAACAGGCGCTGGCCGGTGCTGCATCGCTGCCATCGTCGGCGGATGCGCGCGCGCTGTGGCTGGCGCGGCAATGGATGCACAGGGGCTATCTGCGCGAAGCCGCCGCGCTGCTCGCACGGCTGAATCCGGCGGATGCCGCCGCGGCCGCGGAGCGTGCGGTTTTGCAGGGCGAGATTCTGGCCCGTCAGGGCCAGCCGGGCAGCGCCGCCGCCGCGCTCGCCGGGGTACAGTCGCCCGCGCCCTGGGCGGCCTATGCGCTTTACAACCGCGCGGTGGCGCTGGTCGGCGCCAACGACCGGCAGTCCGCGCTGACGGCGCTCGATGCGCTCGGCCGCGTGCAGACCGGCGAAGCGGAAACGCTCGCCCTGCGCGATCGCGCCAACATCGCCTCCGGTTTCATTTACCTCGGCCGTGGTGAACAGGCGGCGGCGAAAACGGCCTTCGATCGTGTGCGGCTCGACAGCCCCTTCTCTTCGGAAGCGCTGTACGGCCTCGGCTGGGTCGAATTCGCGCAGGGCAGTCTGTCGCGGGCACTGATTCCGTGGACGACACTCAACGAGCGGCAGGTGAAGGAGCCGGCGGTGCGTGAAGCGCTGCTGCTGCTGCCCTATGCGCAGTGGCGCATCGGCGCTTATCGCGACGCCGTCGAGCGCTATCGCGCCGCCATACGCTTCTTCGACGACGAAATCGCCTTGTTCGACCGCGTGCTCGCCGCCTGGCGCGAAGGCGCCGCCCTCGATGCCGTGCAGTCCGTCGACGGCACCGATGGCGTCAACGAATACCGCATCGCCGGCACATACGATACGTCGTACGTGCGCATGGTGCTGACCGATGGCGGATTCCAGGCTGCCTACGATACCTGGCGTCATCTGCAGGCGATCGAGCGCCTGCTGGCGGCACAGCCGGCCGCTGCGCTGCGCCAGCGCGCGGCGCAGGCGGTGGCCATGCATCGCAGCTATCTGCAGGACCAGGCGGTAGCGATGCTCGGCGTTCAGCGCGAGCGCAGCGCCGGCTATCGCGCGCGTGCCCATTTCGAACTCGCCCGGCTGCTCGATGAAATGGCGGTGCGCGGAGAAGCGAAATGAAGCGCCGCTGGATCGTGGGTGGCTTTTCCGTGCTATTGACGGCCTGCGCCGCAGCGCCGCCGTCGCCACCGTCATCACCCGCGGCGCGCACCCTGAAGAGTCTGGATGAGCGGCCGACCGTGGTATTGCGCGAGGTGGCGGCGAGCGATCGCCAGCTCGCGCTGCAGAGTTATCGCATCTATGCGGGTATGTCCGAAAATCCGGAGCGGCGCATGCACGCCATGCGACGGGTCGCCGATCTGCGCCTGCTGATCGCCGAGGAAGCGCTGGCGGCGGGCGGCGGAGATCAGCGCGGCGCTTTTCTCGCCGCGGTGGACGATTACCGGACGCTGCTGCGCGAGTATCCGTCCTATCCGGCGGCGGACGATGTGCACTATCAGATCGCCCGCGCCTATGACAATGCCGGGGACGATGCCCGCTCGCTGGCCTCGCTCACCACGCTGACCGGCAGCTACCCCCGTTCCGAACGCTATACCGAAGCGCAGTTCCGGCGTGGCGAAATCCTGTTCGCGCAGGGCGATTACACGGCGGCTGAACGAGCGTACAACGAAGCGGTCGCCGCCGGCGAAGCCACTTCCTTTTATGAGCAGGCTCTGTACAAGCGCGGTTGGGCGCGCTATCGCCAGGCGCGCCTGGCAGATGCGCTCACCGATTTCACCGCCGTGCTCGATCGCAGCCTGGTATCGGGCAGCGAATTCAGAACCTACCTGGCGCCGGAGGCCCTGCCGCGGGCACAGCGTGAACTCGTCGACGACACTCTGCGCGTCATCAGCCTGTGTTTCGTGCGTCTGGGCGGGCCGTCCGCGGCGTCGGCCCATTTCACCCGCATCGGCGCCGCGCCGTTCGAGCCGCTGGTCTATACCCGCCTGGCCGAACACTATCTGGAAAAGCAGCAGCATGAGGAAGCGGCGAATACGCTCACCGCCTTCATCGCCCGCAACCCGCGCCATGAACAGGCGCCGCTGTTCCAGATCCGCATCGCGGAAATATACGAACGCGCGGGCAACCCGGCGCGTGCGCTGGCGGCACGGCAGGAATTCATCCGCGCCTACGGCCGGCAGAGCGATTACTGGGAAAAGCGCGACGTCGCGCGCATGCCGCTGGTGGCGCAGCGGCTCAGACAGGAGCTGTTGGGCATGGCGCAGCGCTTCCACGCCGAGGCACAGCGCAGCGGTCGCAGCGCGGATTATCAGTCCGCCGCGCAATGGTATCGCGATTATCTCGGCTTCTTTCCGGATGACGACCGGGCGCCCGAGCTCGCTTTTCTGCTCGGCGAGTTGTTGTTCGAGAGCGGGCGCTACGCCGAGGCGGTGGAATACTATGAGCAGAGCGCCTACCGCTATTCGCCGCATGCGCGCGCCGCCGAAGCCGGCTACGCCGCACTGCTGTCCTATGACCGTCACATCGACGGCCTGAGCGATGAAGCCGAGCGCAACGTCTGGCGCGGAAAATCGATCGACGCGGCGGCGCGCTTCGCCAGCCAGTTTCCGCAGCATCCGCAGGTGAACGCGGTGCTGCTGCGCACGGCGGAGCATCTTTATGCCGTCGGTCAGCATTCGCGCGCGCTCACGCTCGCCCAGCGTGTGACCGGCGCCGCCGCTTCCCCGGCCGGACCGTCGCTGCAGCGCGCGGCCTGGTCCGTCATCGGCGACGTGCATTTTGCGCGCGGCGAATACGAACAAGCCGAATCCGCTTATGCGGCCGCACAGCGTATCGCCATCATCGAGAGTCAGACGGGAAGCCAGGCGGAACGCGCGGGGCGGGACAAGGCGCTGGACGAACGCCTGGCGGCGGCGATCTACAAGCAGGGCGAAGCCGCGCGCGACGGCGGCGATGCGCGGGCGGCGCTGCAGCACTTCCGGCGCGTGGCGGCGTCGGCGCCGGCGACGGCCATTGCCGAAACCGCGGATTACGATGCCATTGCCGTGCTGGTCGGCAGCGGCGATTGGGACAACGCCATCCCGACGCTCGAGCGCTTTCAGCGCACATACCCGCGCAGCCGCTGGCAAGGCGAGGTCAGCCGGCAGTTGGCGGTCGCCTATCTCGAAGCGGGACGGCTCGTGCCGGCGGCGGAGGAGTTCGGCCGCATCGCCGCGGCCCACAGCGATCCGGCGCTGGCGCGCGAAGCGCTGTGGCAATCGGCCGAGCTCTATGCGCGTGCCGGCGACATGGCGCGCGCTTCGCTCGCCTGGCAGCGTTACATCACTCAGTTTCCGCAGCCGGTCGATCGCGCCATTGAGGCACGTCTGCGCATCGCCGAGACGTTCCAGGCGGCGGGCGATGACACGGCGCAGCGCCGCTGGCTGGGCGAGATCGTCAGCGCGCACGATGCCGCCGGCAGCGGCCGCAGCGATTTCAGCCGCCAGGCGGCGGCGCAGGCCGCGCTCGAACTGGCGGCGCCCTTGCGCGAAGCCTATGCGCGCGTGCGTCTGACGATGCCGCTGGAACAAAGCCTGCGCAGCAAGCGTCAGGCGATGCAGGCGGCGCTCGATGCCTATGGCCGCGCGGCGGGTTACGGCATCGCCGAGGTCACCACCGCCGCCACGTTCCGCATCGGCGAGATCTATTACGACTTCAGCCGCGCGCTGCTCGATTCCGAGCGCCCGCACGATCTGTCCGCGGAAGAGCTGGAAGAATATGATGTGCTGCTCGAAGAGCAGGCTTATCCCTTCGAGGAAGAGGCGATCAAGCTGCACGAGGTCAATTACGGGCGCATCGCGCAGGGCGTCTACGATCGCTGGGTGAGGGCGAGCCTGGCGCAGCTCGGCACGCTGATGCCGGTGCGCTACGGTAAACAGGAAAAGAGGGTGGAGTACGTTGAAGCGATACGCTGACGGCCGTGGCGTGCTGCTGTGCGGCGTCGCGCTGGCGCTGCTCGCCGCCGGCTGTGCCGGTACGCCGCCGCCGCGGATACCGGATGCCGCACCGGCGGCGCCGGCGGTCGCGTCCGATGCCGCTGTCGACGCCGACGTGCCGCGCGCGGCGCAGGTGCACTATGGCGCCGCGCTCGATCTGATGAAGCGCGAGCGTTTCGACGAGGCGGTGCAGTCGTTCAGCGCCATGACGCGCGCGTATCCGGATCTGAGCGGGCCTTACCTCAATCTGGGTATCATCCACACCCGCATGGGGCGCACGGCGGAGGCGGAGCAGGTGCTGCGCGCGGTGCTGGAGCGCGATCCGCGCAATGCTGCGGCCTACAATCTGCTCGGCCTCGCCTATCGTGAAGCGGGCCGTTTCGCGGAGGCGCGTCAGGCCTATGAGCAGGCGCTCGCCGTCGATCCCGCCTATGCCGATGCCCGTTTCAATCTTGCCGTGCTGTACGATCTGTATCTTCAGCAGCCGGAGCAGGCGCTGATCAATTACGAGCTTTATCGCCGTGCCGGCGGTGAAGAGGATGCCATGCTGGAGCGCTGGATCGCCGATCTGCGCCAGCAGGTGACGGCGCGGCGCGGTGCGCCGGGAGGTGGGCAGTGAGTGCGACGAGACATCATGTGACGGGCGTGCTGTTGCTGGCGGCGGCCGCATTGCCGTGCGCGGGCTGGGCGGCGGCGCCGGTGGCGGCTGATCAGGAGCTGCCCAAGGTACTGTATATCGTGCCGTGGAAGGACGCCGACATCGGCGCACCCCTGCCGGTACCGCAGCTCGGTCCGGAAGCGTTCGACCTGCAGCCGCTGAGCCGGGATTCCTTCCGCCAGCAACTGCGCAATCAGGCGGGTGTGCCGCCGGTGGGATCGTCCGCTGTTTCGCCCGTCATTGGCCCGGCCATCCACGCGGCCGCGAACCCGGATATTTCTCGCCCGGCTGTTTCTCACCCGGCGATGTCTCACCCGGCGATGTCTCACTAGGAGAAGTGCATGGAATTGTACGATACGGTGGTCCGGTTTTTTCAGGACGGCGGCGCGTTCATGTATCCGATCGCGATCGTGCTCGCGCTCGGTGTCGCCATCAGCATTGAACGCTATGTCTACCTGAGCAGTGTCGGTAGATCCAATAAGAATGCGTGGGGCGCGCTCTCCAATATGCTGTCGCGCCGCGATTACCCGGCGGCGCTGGACTTCACGCGCGATTCCGATGCCGCGCTCGGCAAGATTCTCGGCTACGGACTCGAACGCGCGCACTCGAGCGCCCAGAACAGTGAGATCCGGCGCAGCGATATCGAGACGGCCATGGAAGAAGGGCTGGTGGAAGTGTTGCCGCGGCTGGAGAAGCGCACGCACTATCTGGCGATTCTCGCCAACGTCGCCACGCTGCTCGGTCTGCTCGGCACCATCATCGGCCTGATCCAGGCCTTTACCGCGGTGGCGTCGGCCAATCCGGCGGAAAAGGCCGACATGCTGTCGGCCAGTATCTCGGTCGCCATGAACACGACGGCATTCGGTCTGATCGCGGCGATTCCGCTGCTGCTGATCCATTCCCTGCTGCAGACCAAGACCACCGAGCTGATCGACAGCCTGGAAATGGCGTCGGTCAAATTCCTCAACATTCTTGCCGAAACGCCTGTGCGCATGATGACGGGGAAGGCGGCATCATGAAAGCGCGTCGCTGGCGCCGGCGCAGGCACCAGCAGGAAGTGGATCTGAACGTCACCGCTTTCCTCAATCTCATGGTCATTCTGGTGCCGTTCCTGCTGGTGACGGCGGTGTTCTCGCGCGTCGCCATCATCGAACTGGCGCTGCCGGCGCCGGGCGATCCCGCGCTGAGCCCGGCCGAGCACACGCTGCGCCTGGAGATCACCATCCGCGCAGACCGTCTCGAAGTCGCCAATGCCGGCGGTGAACCGGTGCTGATACCGCGCCGCACCGAGGGTTACAACTACAAGTCGTTGTCCGATGTGCTCAAGTCGCTCAAGGCCGAGTTTCCCGAGCAGACCGATGCCACCATTCTGCTCGAAGCCGATATTCCCTATGAAGTGCTGGTGCAGGTCATGGATGCGACCATGACCGGCCACGTCGTGCAGCCGGGTGCGGTGACGCGGGTCGAGCTCTTTCCCGCCCTGTCGATCGGCGATGCGCCGCCGCGTCATGACGATGCCTGAGGGGTCGCCGCGATGAAGATGTCCCGGCGTGCCTTGCGTATGGAGCGCCGCCACCGGCGTCATGGCGCGGGGGCGACGCTCAATCTGGTGGCGCTGATGGATATCTTCACCATTCTGGTTTTTTTCCTGCTGGTCAATTCCGGCGAAGTCGATCTGCTGCCCAGTGCGCGCACGATCGAGCTGCCCGAATCGAGCGCTGTCGAGCGGCCGCGTGAAACGGTGATCGTCATGGTGACGCCGCAGGAGATTCTGGTGCAGGGGCAGCGCGTGATCGGGCTCGATGAAATAGCGATGGATGCCGGCGCCGGCATCCCTGCGCTGACCGCGGTGCTGCGCGAACTCGATGCGCGCCGCCTGCGCGCCGACGATGGCGAAACGGACGGCCCGCAGGCGACGATCATGGCAAGCAAGGAGCTGCCGTACAGTCTGTTGCGCCGCGTGATGTTCGCCTGTGCCGAAGCGGAATACGGACAGATCGCTTTCGCGGTATTGCAGCGCGCGCAGGAGAACGGCGCGTGAGCGACGCCGCCACCCTGCGGCTCGAGCGCGCGGTCCTGCCCTGGGCCGATGTCGGCGGCGAGGATCGCCGCTTTCGCCGCATTACGCTCGCGGTACTGTGCGTCGTGCTCGTGGTGGCGGCGATCGTTCCCTATCTGCGCGTGGCGCAGATCGTGCCGCAGCCGCTGGCCGACCAGAGTGCGCGCCTGGCGCGCATACTCGAAGAGCGGGTGGTGCCGCCACCACCACCGCCGCCTCCCGCCGAAGAACCGCTCCCGTCGGCGGTGCCGCTGCCGCCGGACATGCCGCTGGTGCCGGTAGCGCCGGAACCGCCGCCGGTGCTTGCCGAGCAGCCGCCGCCGCCAGCGACCGCTCCGACCGAAACGGCGCCGGCGCCTGCCGAAGCGGCGCGCCCCGCCGCGCGTGAACGGGCGGCGCGCAGCGGACTGCTGGCCATGAGCCAGGAACTCGCCGAGCTGCGCACCGAGGCGCCGACCCGGACGCTGCAGGCGCAGCAACTGATCACGACGCAGGCGCCGCGACCCGATGCGCCTCCCGAGCGGGCGCTGATCACATCACGCGCGGGAACGGTCAGCGGCGGCATCGATGAAACGCTGCCGGTAGTGCGCGAAACGACGCAGCTCGCCGGACGTGAAACGACGCGCGTGGAAGCGCCGGTGGAATCCGCCGCGCTGTCGAATGCCTCATCGACCGCGCCGGCGCGCCCGTCATTGCCGTCGCGCTCGAGCGACGAGATCCAGCGTGTCTTCGATCAGAACCGCGCCGCGCTCAATACCCTGTACAACCGCGCGCTGCGCAGCAATCCGACGCTTGCCGGCACGGTCGTGCTGCGGCTGATCATCCTGCCTTCGGGTGATGTCGCCGAGTGCGAAATCGTATCGAGCGAGCTCGGCGATGCGGAGCTGGAGCGCAGACTGGTGGCACGCGTGCGCCAGTTCGATTTCGGCGCGCGCAACGTCTCGGTGACCGAGATCACCTATCCGATCGATTTCTTTCCGGGGTGAAGTGCGGTTGCAACGGGTTCGGACCCTTTTGAACCGTGTGCGGTCGTTTTACCGATTGGAGAGGATAAAGGGGTCAGACCCCTTCGATTCCAGACTGAAAGCGTGGTTCAGGTGCCGAGCAGGCGCGGCTTTTCCTGTTCGACGCTGATGGCGAGATCCGCCGGCAGCGTGATGTCGACGCCGATGGGCAGGTGATCCGATACCGGATGCTGCAGCACCTGCACGTCGTTGATGCGGATCGAGGGCGATACCAGCACGTGGTCGATGCTGCGGTTGGGGCGCCAGCTGGGGAAGGTCGGCAGATCGTCGGACGGGCGGGACAGCCCGGAGCGATCGAGCAGCAGCGCCATTTCGTCGCTGCGGGCGTGGCAGTTGAAATCGCCCATCACCACCACGTGGCGATGGCGTTCGATCAGGCGCGTGATGTACAGGATCTGTTGCATGCGCGAGCGCTTGCCGAGACCGAGGTGCACCAGCAGCAGCACCAGCGGATTGCCGCTGTCGCCGTAATGCACTTCGATCAGCCCGCGGCCGGGGATCAGTCCGGGCAGGCGATGCTCGGTGATGACGCTGGGTTCGAAACGGCTGAGCAAGCCATTGCTGTGCTGGGCGATCTTGCCCAGATTGCGGTTGGTCTGATGGTACCAGTGCGGAAAACCGCTGCGCCGCGCCAGGAATTCGACCTGATTGACGAACAGGCTGCGGAAGCTGCCGGCGTCCACTTCCTGCAGCGCGACGACGTCGAAATCGTTGACCAGGTGCGCGATGCGGTCGAGATTGTTGAGGCTCTCGGCGTGCGGCAGGACGTGCTTCCAGCTCTGGGTCAGGTAGTGATGGTAGCGCCGCGAGGCGATGCCGATCTGGATGTTGTAGCTGACGAGCCGCAGCCGTCGTCCAAAGCGGTCGTTGTCCGGCGATGGGCGGGAACCGTAGAAGGTATCCGCCGCGGCAGCGCCGCTCAGTTGTGTGCTCATATCGGACAGACCATTTCGCCCAGCTTGGCGGTCAGTTTGAGATTTTCGCTGTAATCGACCGGGCAGTCGATGATACTTACCGTATTATCGGCCAGCGCGCGCCTGAGTACAGGGAGCAGGTCGCCGGCGGCCTCGATGCGATAGCCCTTGGCCCCGAACGATTCGGCGTATTTGACGAAATCCGGGTTGCCGAAGTGCACATTGCTGCTGCGACCGTAGGTCTGCATCTGTTTCCATTCTATCAGGCCGTAGCCGTTGTCGTTCCAGATCAGGATGACGAAGGCGAGGCCCAGGCGCATGGCGGTTTCGATCTCCTGGGAATTCATCAGGAAGCCGGCGTCTCCGGTCACCGCGACGACGGCGCGCTCGGGCTGTGCCAGGCGCGCGGCGATGGCGCCGGGAACGGCGATGCCCATGCTGGCAAAACCGTTGGAAATCAAGCAGGTGTTCGGATGCTCGCAGCGGAACATTCGTGCCATCCACAGCTTGTGCGCGCCGACGTCGCAGATGACGGTGTCTTCCAGGCCGAGCGCGGTGCGCAGGTCCCAGATGATTTTCTGCGGTTTGAGCGGGCAGCCGACGTCGTCGCGGTGCCGGTTCATGTCTTCGATCAGAGCGTCGCGCAGCGGGCGCAGCCGGTGTCCCTGGCGCGGCTCCGCCAGCGCGGCGATGCGTTCCAGCGAATGCTGGATGTCGCCGATCACGCCGACCGTCACGCTGTAGCTGGCATCCACTTCGGCGGCGGTCGCCGCGATGTGGATGATCCTGCGGTCGCGCGTGGGATGCCAGAGATGGGGGTGGTATTCGACCAGATCGTAGCCGATGCAGATGATCACGTCGGCGTGATCGAAGCCGACGTTGATGTAGTCCTTGGTCTGCAGGCCGGCCGTGCCGAGCGCCATCGGATGGCCGAAGGGGATCACGCCCTTGGCCATGAAGGTATTGGCGACCGGGATGCTGAGCCGATCGGCGAAGGCCTGCAACTGCGTCCAGGCATGGGCGCGCACCACGCCGTTGCCGGCGAGGATCATCGGGCTGCGCGCCTGATCGATGAGCTGCGCGGCGCGCCGCACGCTCTCCGCCGCCGGTTCGGGCGGTGTCGGGTGCGAAACCGGCAGCGGCAGTTCGCTGACGTCCATCGCCGCAATGTTCTCGGGGAATTCGATGAAGCTGGCGCCGGTATTCTCCATCTGTGCCTGCTTGAACGCCTTGCGCACCACTTCGGGGATGATGTTCGGCGTCAGCAGGCGCGAGGAATACTTGGTGATGTGCTGGAAGATGCTCTTGAGATCGAGCACCTGGTGCGATTCCTTGTGCAGGCGGTTGGTCCCGGCCTGACCGGCGATGGCGACCAGGGGCGCGTAATCCATATTGGCGTCGGCGACGGCGGTGATCAGGTTGGTGGCGCCCGGCCCGAGCGTGGACAGGCAGACGCCGGCGCGGCCGGTGAGCCGTCCATAGACGTCGGCCATGAAACCGGCGCCCTGCTCATGACGCGTGGTGATGAAGCGGATCGGCGAATCGCGCAGCGCATCCATCAGCGCCAGGTTTTCTTCGCCGGGAATGCCGAAGATGTATTCGACGCCTTCGTTTTCCAGGCAGCGGACGAAGAGTTCAGCGGCCTTCATGGCGGGTTACCCGTGCTGGCAGACGATGATGGAGCGCGCGGCGGCCCCTGATCTGGATCAGGGGCCGCCGCCGATGGTGCGGAGAGCGGTGGCGCGCTCAGTTCGCCACCGTCGCCGCTTCGCGGTCTACCAGGAAATTGATGACGTCGATCAGCGTCTCGAAGGAGCCGGTCATGCCGGGGCTGGTGCGGTACTTGCCGTTGACGATGACCGCCGGCGTGCCGTCTATGCCGTAGCGGCGGGTGAGCTCGCGCGCGCGCGCCACCTTGTTGTTGATGGCGAAGGAATTGAAGGTGCTGTTGAAGTCTTCCTTGTCGACACCGTAGCCGGCGAAGAAATCGGCCAGCTCCGCCTGCGTTTCCAGGCGGAGCTTCTTGTTGTGCATGGCGTCGAACAGCGCCGGATGAATCCGTTCGAGCACGCCGAGTGCCTCGGCGGTATAGTAGGCGCGTGCATGGATGGCCCAGCGTTCGCTCAGAATCGCCGGCAGGCGCACGAAGCTGACGTTTTTGGGATCGCTCAGCAGCCAGCTCTCGACGTAGGGCTGGAAGCGGTGGCAGTGCGGGCAGCCGTACCAGAACACTTCGACCACTTCGACCGTGCCGGCGTTCGCTGTCGGCTGGGCGGGGATGATCTTCTGATACGAGACGTTCTCCTGATAGCGCAGCGGTGCGGCGGCGGAGGAGATCAGGGGCAGCAGAAGCAGGGCGGCGGCGGCGAACAGACTGAACGGTCTCATTGCTTTCCTCGAGTCGTGGGCATCATGCAGTGGGACTGGCGTCCGGCGGTGGAGTTCCATCGCTGCGGATCTTCTCCGTCGCCGGCATGGGAGAATTATACTCTAATCGGCGTGTCCGGCTGCCGTGACGCGAACGTGAGCTATGAATGACGAGATAAAAACATCGGTGCCGGATTCGTCGGCTCCCTATCAGCATGCGAAATTCGTCCACGGCACGTCCCATGGTGGCAAATTGCCGCCGGACGAAGGCCGCGAGGTTGCTTTCGCGGGCCGTTCGAACTCAGGAAAATCGAGCTCCATCAACACGATTACCGGACGCAAGGCGCTGGCGCGCACGAGCAAGACACCGGGACGGACGCAGCAGATCAATTTTTTCGATCTCGACGGCGAACGACGCCTGGTGGATCTGCCCGGCTACGGTTACGCCAAGGTTTCCGAAGAAATGCGGCGGCGCTGGCGACCCCTGATCGAAGGCTATCTGCGCGATCGCCATGCGCTGGCCGGCATGATCCTCACCGTCGACTGCCGCCGCGAACCGGACGAACTCGACGCCATGCTGCTCGACTGGTGCAGCGCCACCGCCCTGCCCCTGCATCTGCTGCTGACCAAGTCGGACAAGCTCAAGCGCAATGCCGCGGCGCAGGCGCTGCAGCGCTGGCGCAAGCGCCTCGACGGCGAAGGGCAATACATGAGTGTGCAGCTGTTTTCCTCGCTGTCGCGGGCGGGCGTCGAAGAGGCGCGGGCGAAACTGGCCGAGTGGCTGGATTTCGGGCAAAAAAAAGCCCCGGTGTAGAGAGAGGGAGGGAAAAGATACCAGGGCAAATGTACCCGGCTTGGGGATACCGGGTATGGCTTTCCCACGAGTGGGAATGCAGAAGTGGAGAAATGAAGAGCTACAGAAGATAAGACAGGGGCGGACGGAAAAAGTTCGCCCGGTTTTTCAGTGCGCTTCGTCCCAGTTCGCGCCGCTGCCGATATCCACTTCCAGCGGGACAGCGAGCGTCGCAGCGGCGGCCATTTCCGCGCGGATACGCTGCTCCGCCGTCGCCAGTTCGTCCGCGGGCACTTCGAACACCAGTTCGTCATGCACCTGCATGATCATGTGGATGTCGGGCCGGTCGCGGAGCCAGGCATCCACGCGCAGCATCGCGTGCTTGATGATGTCGGCGGCGGTGCCCTGCATCGGCGCGTTGATCGCCGCGCGTTCCGCGTATTCGCGGCGCTGGCGGTTGCGTGAATCGATTTCGGGCAGATACAGGCGCCGTCCGAACAGCGTTTCGACATAGCCGCGCTCGGCCGCTTCGCGGCGCGTCCGCTCCATGAAATCGTGCACGCCGGGGTAGCGGGCGAAATAAAGGTCCATGTACCGCTGTGCCGCGTCGCGGGTCACGCCGAGCTGGCGTGACAGACCGAAGGCGGACATGCCGTAGATCAGGCCGAAGTTGATCGCCTTGGCGCTGCGGCGCTGCTCGGCGTCGATCTGCTCGGGCGCCAGGGCGAAGATTTCCGCAGCGGTGGCGCGGTGGATGTCCATGCCGGCGTGGAAGGCGGCGATGAGGCGCTCGTCCTGCGAAAAGTGGGCGAGGATGCGCAGCTCGATCTGGGAGTAGTCCGCCGCCAGCAGCCGATAGCCGCTCGGCGGCACGAAGGCCTGACGGATGCGCCTGCCGTATTCGGTGCGCACCGGGATGTTCTGCAGATTGGGATTGCTCGACGACAGCCGGCCGGTTGCCGCCACCGCCTGATGATAACTGGTATGCACGCGCCCGCTGTGCGGATTGACCTGCTCGGGCAGGCGGTCGATGTAGGTCGATTTGAGCTTGCTGAGTCCGCGGTGTTCCAGGATCAGGCGCGGCAGCGGGTAGTCGACGGCGAGATCCTGCAGCACGGATTCCGCGGTCGAGGGCTGTCCCTTGGGCGTCTTGCTCGAGCTCGGCAGCCCCAGCTTGTCGAACAGGATGCGCTGGATCTGCTGCGGCGAACTGAGGTTGAATTCCTCGCCGGCGAGTGCGCGCGCCTCCTGCTCGACCTCCACCAGGCGTTTCCCCAGTTCGACGCCCTGGCGCGCCAGCATGTCGGTGTCGATGAGCACGCCGTGGCGCTCCATGCGCGCCAGCACCGGCATCAGCGGCATTTCGATTTCCTCGAAGACGCGGCGCAGGCCGGGTTCGGCCTCGACGCATGGCCACAGATGTTCATGCAGGCGCAGCGTGACGTCGGCGTCCTCCGCGGCATAGCGCGCCGCGCTGTCGATGGCGACGGCGCTGAACGGTATCTGCTTCGCGCCCTTGCCGGCGACGTCCTCGTAGCTGATGGTCTTGTGGCCGAGATACTTCAGCGCCAGTGCATCCATATCGTGGCGCGTCGCCGTGCTGTTGAGCACATAGGATTCGAGCATGGTGTCGCTCAGCGGTCCGCGGAACTCGATGCCGTAGCGCGCCATGACGGTGAGATCGTATTTCAGGTTCTGGCCGATCTTGCGCAGTCCGGGATGTTCCAGCAGCGGTTTCAGGCGGCCGAGCACCTCGGCGAGCGGCAGCTGTGCCGGCAGCCCTTCGCCGGTATGCGCCAGCGGCACATAGGCCGCCGTGCCGGCCTCGGCGGCGAAGGAGAGGCCGACCAGCTCGGCTTCGAGCGCGTTCAGGCTGGTGGTCTCGGTGTCGAAAGCGAAAGTGCCCGCTTGCTGCAGGCGTTCCAGCCAGCCGTCGAGCGTGGCCAGGGACAGAATGGTTTCGTAATTCGCCGTCGTCGCAGCCGCGGCATCGGCCGGGTTTTTCTCCTCGGCCAGCAACTCTTCCAGCAGGCGGTTGAATTCGAGCCGCCGGTACAGCGCCTGCAGACGCTCGCGGTCCGGTTCACGGCGATGCAGCTCGCGCGGGCCGTGTTCGAGCGGAACGTCGCAGTGGATGGTGGCGAGCTGACGGCTCAGCGGCAGTTGTTCGCGGTGAGTGCGCAGGCGCTCGCCGGTTTTGCCCTTGATGTCGTCGGCGGCGGCGAGCAGCGCGTCGATCGAACCGTATTCGCCGAGCAGCGCGGTGGCGGTCTTGGGGCCGATGCCGGGCACGCCGGGAATGTTGTCCGAAGTGTCGCCGACCAGTGCCAGATAATCGATGATGCATTCCGGCGGCACGCCGAATTTCGCCCGCACGCCATCGGTATCGAGCCGCTGACGCGTCATGGTGTTGATCAGTGTCACCTGCTCGTTCACCAGCTGGGCCATGTCCTTGTCGCCGGTCGAGATCAGCACGTTCATGCCAGCGGCGCGCGCGCGCACGGCGAGCGTACCGATGACGTCGTCCGCCTCCACGCCGTCGATCACTAGACAGGGCAGGCCCAGCGCATCGACAATGGCGTGCAACGGCTCGATCTGGCTGCGCAGATCGTCGGGCATGGGCGGCCGGTTGCTTTTGTAGTCCGCGTAGAGGTCTTCGCGAAAGGTCTTGCCCTTGGCGTCGAAGACGATGGCGATGTGCGACGGTTGGTGTTCGCGCAGCAGGGTGCGCAGCATGGTGGTGACGCCGTAAACCGCGCCGGTCGCTTCGCCGCGCGAGTTGGTCAGCGGCGGCAGGGCATGGTAGGCGCGGTACAGATAGGAGGATCCGTCGACCAGGACCAGTGTCTGCGCGGAAGCGTTCATCGGCCGGGGATTATACTATGGTAAGCCGGCGAGCGACTCAGGAGAGTGGCCGTGGGCATCGATTCACGGGCGCGACAAAGCCGGAACGGAAACAATGCAATGAATGAAACAAGAAAAACCACTCATCCCGGTCTCAGGCGGGGCGGCGAGGATCTCCTCAACCGGGAATCGTGGAAGATCTTTCAGGTCATGGCCGAATTCGTCGAAGGGTTCGAGCGCCTGGCCGGCATCAAGCCGTCGGTCAGCATTTTCGGCTCGGCGCGCACCTCGCCCGACCATGCTTATTACAAAGACGCGGAAGAGATCGCGCGCGCCCTGTCGGATGCCGGCTTCAGCATCGTCAGCGGCGGCGGCCCCGGCATCATGGAAGCCGCCAACAAGGGCGCCTATGCCGGCAAATCGCCCAGCATCGGCCTCAACATACAGCTGCCGCACGAACAGGTGACCAATCCCTATCAGAACATTTCCCTGCAGTTCCGCCATTTCTTCTCGCGCAAGGTGATGTTCGTCAAGTACGCTTCGGCCTATGTGGTGCTGCCCGGCGGTTTCGGTACGCTCGACGAACTGGCCGAGATCCTGACCCTGGTGCAGACCGGCCGTTCGCGGCGGATCCCGATCATTCTCGTCGGCAGCGCTTTCTGGAATGGACTGGTCGACTGGCTGCGCGATACTCTGGTCCCGGAGGGTATGATCAGCGCGAGCGATCTCGCGCTGTTCCAGATCATCGATGAGCCGCAGCAGGTCGTCGATGCCATTTTCACCTTTTACGAGCACCGCGGCTTCGAGCCTTCGGCGGCAGAACGCGAAGTGCTGCTCGATCTGTGACATGACGATGATGAAATCCGCCCGTTCTACACTGTTCCGCCATCTGCCGTCCGTGCTGCTCGGTGCGGCGCTGTGCGCATCCGCGGCGCATGCTTCCGCACCGTCGCTGGAAGCGGCGATCGAGGAACCCGAGGTCACGATCATTCAGCGTGAGCACGATACCATCGAGGAGTACCGGATACAGGGACGCCTCTACATGATCCGCGTCGTCCCGCGCCGCGGCGTGCCTTATTATCTGGTCGATACCGATGGCGACGGCCATCTGGAGACCCGCCGCAACGAGATGACCGAGGATCTGCTGATCCCGAACTGGACGCTGTTCCGCTGGTGAGCATGTTTTTTATTTTCAACGAAAACATGATATTGACAGCTTTTGGCGGGAGGCTGGCATGAGTGCCGTCCTCGACTGGAAGAAAGGGGTGGAGCTGTTTTTCACCGAGACCGTCCAGCGCCGCGCCGTTTTCCTGGTGCAGCTGCTGCTGTTGTTGCTGCTGGCCGCCGCGCTGGCGCGGCTGACCTGGTCGCTGCTGGCCGATGACGGTACGCAAGCGGCCGTTCCGCCGGCGCAGCAAGCCGCCGCGGTGGCGCCGGCGCGCGAGGCCGGCCGCAGCTGGAACATCGCGCGCTGGCATCTGTTCGGCACCAAACCCACACAAGCGGTGCAGCAGGCGACGCCGGAGTCGCTGCCCGAGACCCGTCTCAATCTGACGCTGCGCGGCGTCGTCGCCGCGGTCGGTGGCGAGGGCGGCGGCGCCATCATCGCGGCGCCCAACCGGGACGAGAGCTTTTATGCCGTGGCGGCCCAGTTACCGGGCGGCGCGGTGCTGAAAGAGGTTTATCCGGACCGCGTCGTGCTCGAGCGCGGCGGCCGCCTGGAAACCCTGCGGCTGCCGCGCGAGCGCCTGGACAATGCGGCGCCGGCACCGCTGCCGGTGCAGCAGGGTGCCGCCGAGGCGGCGGCGGTGATGGCGCCGCAACCGGAGCTGACCCTGAATCAGTACCGTGAGCTGGCGCTGTCCAATCCCCAGCAGCTCACCGATGCGGTACGCATCGCGCCGCGCAACGACGGCGGCCGCTTCGTCGGCTACGAGGTACAGCCTGGCCGCGATCCCGGCCTGCTCAACCGGCTCGGCCTGGTGCCGGGAGACGTGGTGACCTCGGTCAACGGCATCGGGGTCGATTCACCGGCCCGTGCGCTCGGTATCCTGCGCAGCCTCAACACCAGCGACGAGATCCGGATCGAGGTGCAGCGCGAGGGCGTCGCCCAGACGCTGTTCGTCAATGTGCGTGAATGAGGTCCGCTACCGCGGGCTGCTTGTTCCCGGCGGGGGTTTGCAATAAAATAGCCGGTCTTTTGGTGTCCGGACGGATTGCGACCGCCGGGCCGAGTCCACCGAGGAACCGCCATGAAACCCGAAATACATCCCAACTATGTCGAAGTCACCGTCAACTGTGGCTGTGGCCATAGTTTCAAGACGCGTTCGACGGCGGGGAAAAGCCTGAGCCTGGACGTTTGCTCCCAGTGCCATCCCTTCTATACCGGCAAGCAGAAACTGGTCGATACGGCCGGCCGCGTCGACAAGTTCAGACAGAAGTACGGTACACGCAAGCAGGCGTGAACCGCGCGAAAGGATGCGAAAGGGCGCGCCATCGGCGCGCCCTTTTCCGTTCCTGGGCCGCTGCGGCAATTCTGGCATCCCTGTGCGCCGCGCCGCTGCGTGCCGATTGTGTTCCCGATCGCATCGATGAGCGTGCCGTCGTCGCCTATGTGCACGATGGCGATACGCTGCGCCTGAAGGACGGGCGGTCGGTGCGCCTGATCGGCATCAATGCGCCGGAGCTGCCGCGCAAGGGCGAAACGGGCGCGGCGGAGCCGCACGCGCTGGCGGCGCGTGACGCACTGCGCGCGCTCCTCAAGGAAGGCGGCGAGGTCGCCCTGCGTCTCGACGCCGAGCATCGTGATCGCTACGGTCGTTTGCTGGCGCATCTCTATCTGCCGGCGCACTTGCCGCAGGGTGGCAGTGTGCAGTCCCGCTTGATCGAGGGCGGTCATGTCTTCACCGTGCCCGTGCCGCCCAATCTGTGGAGTTTCTCCTGCTATCAGGCGGCGGAAGTGCGGGCGCGCGCCAGCGGCGCCGGCATCTGGGGATTGGCCGATTACCGCCCGGTCGATGCTCGCCGGCTGGGGCCGGACGCCGAAGGCTTTCGCATCGTGCGCGGCCAGGTGAGCTCCGTTTCCAGGAGCAGCGGGTCGTGGTGGGTGAATCTCGAAGGTGGCATGGCCCTGCGCGTGCTCGCCGAGGATCTGAAGTATTTCGAGGGCTTTGCTTTCAACGATATGAAAGGGCGCGAGATCGTGGCGCGCGGCTGGCTGAGTCCGCGGCGGGAAGGGCGCGGCGCGGTGATGCGGATCCGCCATCCCGGTGCGATCGAACTGCCGGCGGCGAAAACGGCTGTCGATGCCGGACATGGCTTGCCGCTGCCGGGCCGATTTGCACAGGCCGCTGCGATCGCGGATAATTAGCTGTTCTTTCTACCCCTTTTTCTTCTTCCGTCGCAGGGCTATGAGCACAGACCGCAAGCAGGCCGCCTTGGATTACCATGCCCAGCCCAAGCCGGGCAAGATCGCCATCGCCATCACCAAACCTTGTTCCACCCAGGCTGACTTGGGGCTCGCCTATACCCCCGGCGTCGCCGAGCCGGTGCGCGCCATCGCGCGCGATCCCGAAGAAGCCTACCGCTACACGGCCAAGGGCAATCTGGTGGCGGTGATCACCGACGGCAGCGCCGTGCTCGGCCTGGGCAATGTCGGCGCGCTGGCGGGCAAGCCGGTGATGGAAGGCAAGGCGGTGCTGTTCAAGCGCTTTGCCGATGTCGATGTCTTCGACATCGAGGTCGACGCCGCCACGCCGGAAGAATTCATCGAAACCGTGGTGCGTATCGCGCCGACCTTCGGCGGCATCAACCTCGAAGACATCACCGCGCCGCGCTGCTTCGAGATCGAGCAGGCGCTGCAGGCGCGGCTCGACATCCCCGTTTTTCATGACGACCAGCACGGCACCGCGGTGATCACCGCCGCCGGCCTGCTCAACGCGCTCGAACTGCAGGGCAAGACGCTGGCCCAGGCGCGCATCGTCTGCGTTGGTGCGGGTGCCGCCGCCATCGCTTCGATGCGCCTGCTGCTGGCGCTCGGCGCGAAGCGCGAGCAGATCCGTCTCATCGACCGCTCCGGCGTGGTCCACGGCGAGCGGACGGATCTCAACCCGTACAAGCGCGAGTTCGCGGTGACGACCGCGGAGCGCACGCTCGACGATGTGATCGACGGCGCCGATGTTTTCATCGGCCTGTCGGGTCCCGATGTGCTCAGCGCCGCGCAGGTGGCGCGGATGGCGCCGCGTCCGGTCGTCTTCGCGCTGTCGAATCCCGATCCGGAGATCGATCCGGCGCTGGCGCTGGCGACGCGCGACGATCTGATCATGGCGACGGGGCGTTCCGACTATCCCAATCAGGTCAACAACGTGCTCGGCTTCCCGTTCATTTTCCGCGGTGCGCTCGATGTGCGCGCCTCGTCGATCAATCAGGACATGCTGGTCGCCGCGGTCCATGCACTGGCGAATCTCGCGCACGAGCCCGTGCCGCAGGAAGTGCTGGCCGCTTATCGCCTGGATGCCCTGGAGTTCGGTTCCGCCTACATCATTCCCAAGCCGCTCGACCCGCGACTGATCGACCGTGTGCCGCCCGCCATCGCGGCCGCAGCGGTGGCATCCGGCGTCGCGCGACGCGCCTATCCGGCGTTCTATCCCCCGGCGCCCCATACCGGCGCCAGCCACGCAGTGCCCGCCGATGAGCGGGTGGCCGCGATGGAAGGGTGATGCGGTAACCCGCAGTCGCGCCCCGTCCTGCGGTTTGGAGTCAGGCCCTTTTGTCCTCGGCAAAAGGGGTCTGACCCCGTTGCCCAGCATGAGGAGCAGCCATGAAAAAGATCACGATAGTCGGCGCCGGCCGTGTCGGTGAATCGACGGCACAGGTTCTGGCGCAGCAGGAGTGTTTCGAACAGGTCGTGCTGACCGATGTGCGCCCAGGCGTGGCGCGCGGTACCGCGCTCGACATACAGGAATCGGCGCAGCTGTTCGGCTTCGATACCCGCGTCACCGGCGACGATGATCCGGCGGTGATGCGCGATTCCGACATCGTCGTCATCACCGCCGGCCTGCCGCGCAAGCCCGGCATGTCGCGTTCGGATGTGCTGGAAGCCAATCTGCGCGTGACATCCTCCGTCGTCGCCGATGTCATGCGCCACGCGCCCGGCGCCATCATCGTCATGGTGACCAATCCGGTCGATGTGCTGACCTACGCGGCGTGGAAACAGACCGGTTGGGCGCGCCATCGCGTGTTCGGCCTGTCCGGCGTGCTCGACGCGGCGCGCATGGCGAGCTTCATCGCGCTGGAAACCGGCTTCTCGATCAGGGATGTCAGTGCGCTGGTGCTCGGCGGCCACGGCGACGCCATGGTGCCGATGCCGCGCTACACCACGATCAGCGGCATTCCCGTCGGACATTTTCTCGATGCCGCGCGGATCGACGACATCGTTCAGCGCACGCGCCACGGCGGCGCGGAAATCCTGGCGCTCAAGCAGACCAGCAGCGCCAACGATTCGCCCGCGGCCGCGATCGTGACGATGGTCGATGCGATAGGTGGCAACCGCTGCCGCATCCTGCCGTGCGTCGGCGTGCTCGACGGCGAATACGGCGAACGCGACATCGCCATCGGTGTGCCGCTGCTCATCGGTGAACGCGGCGCCGAGCGCGTCATCGAACTCGATCTGCTCGACGAGGAGCGGCGCGGATTCGCCGCTTCCGTGGCGCAGCTGCGCCAGGATCTCGCGGCACTTTTCTGAAAGGAGGCGGAACCGCCCATGAAGACGCATACCGTAACACTGACCGACAATGTCACCGGTAAATCGATCGAACTGCCCGTGCGGCAGGGTGAGATCGGCCCGGCGGCGATCGACATCACGCGCCTTTACCGCGAATTCGGCTACCTGACCTACGATCCCGGCTTCCAGTCGACGGCGAGCTGCAGCAGCGGCATCACCTACATCGATGGCGACGAGGGACTGCTGCTGTACCGCGGCTATCCGATAGAGCAACTGGCCGAGCAGAGCAGTTTCATCGAGGTGGCTTACCTGCTGCTCTACGGCGAGCTGCCGACGCACGCGCAGATGGCGGCGTTCGAGGCAACGATCAGCCGCCACACCATGATCAAGGAAAGCCTGCGCAGCTTTTACCAGGGCTTCTACCACGATGCGCACCCGATGGCGAGCATGGTCGGCGTGGTCGGCTCATTGTCGGCTTTCTATCACGATTCCACCGATATCTCCGATCCCGCCCATCGCGAGCTTGCCGCTCATCGCCTGATCGCCAAGATGCCGACCATCGCCGCCGGTTGCTACAAGTACTCGATCGGCGAGCCGTTCATCTATCCGAAGAACAGCCTCGGCTATTGCGCCAATCTGCTGCACATGATGTTTTCGGTGCCGAGCGAGGACTACGAGATCGATCCCGTGGCCGTGAAGGCGCTCGATATGATCTTCATCCTGCATGCCGACCACGAGCAGAACGCCAGCACCGCTACCGTGCGCCTGTC
>CAYLYS010000017.1:0-39475 GCA_964388175.1 uncultured Chromatiales bacterium
CGGCCGGCGCTCCGTCCAGGCCTGGATGCCCATGGCGGCGAGATAGCGCAGCGCTTTGCCGTCCATCCGCGGCTATACCTGCGGATGCGTCTTGCCGACCGAACCCATCATGCGGTTGAGCGCGTTGATGTAGGCCTTGGCGGAAGCGACGATGATGTCGGTATCGGCGCCCTGGCCGTTGACGACGCGTCCGCCGCGCTCCAGGCGCACCGCGACCTCGCCCTGGGAATCGGTGCCGCCGGTGATGTTGCTCACCGAATACAG
Source organism: uncultured Chromatiales bacterium (assembly GCA_964388175.1). Lineage (GTDB taxonomy): Bacteria > Pseudomonadota > Gammaproteobacteria > SZUA-140 > SZUA-140 > JAITWN01. The sequence continues at coordinate 265 of CAYLYS010000017.1, forward strand.
TTGCAGCGCGGTTCCACTGCCGACGATGGACTCGATTGCCTTGAAGGTGGCATCGACCGGGCCACCGCCGCGCGCTTCCGCATGATGCTCGCTGCCGTCGACCTCGAGCGCGATCTCCGCGCGCGGCAGCTCGCCAGTCTGCGAACACACGCGCAGCGAGAGCAGGCGGATACGCTCGGATTCGGCCGCCGCCGCATCGGATACCAACGCATGGAGATCCTCGTCGTAGATCTCGTGCTTCTTGTCGGCGAGTTCCTTGAAACGCGCGAAGGCCGCGTTGAGCGCTTCCTCGCCGTCGAGATGAATGCCGAGTTCCTGCAGACGCGCGCGGAAAGCATTGCGGCCGGAAAGCTTGCCGAGCGTCAGCTTGTTGGTGCTCCAGCCGACATCCTGCGCGCGCATGATTTCATAGGTTTCGCGGCTCTTGAGCACGCCGTCCTGATGAATGCCCGACTCGTGCGCGAAAGCGTTCGCGCCGACCACCGCCTTGTTGGGCTGCACCGGATAGCCGGTGATCTGACTCACCAGCTTGGAAACCGGCACGATCTGGGTGGTGTCGATGCGCGTGTCGCAGTCGAACACATCCTTGCGCACCTTCACTGCCATGACGATCTCTTCCAGGCTGGCGTTGCCGGCGCGCTCGCCGAGGCCGTTGATGGTGCATTCGACCTGGCGCACGCCGGCCATCACCGCGGCGAGCGAGTTCGCGACCGCCATGCCGAGATCGTTGTGGCAATGGGTCGACCAAACCACTTTGTCCGCCCCCGGCACGCGCTCGATCAGCTGCCGTATGCGCTCGCCCCAGAGGCCGGGAATGCTGTAACCGACGGTATCCGGCACGTTGATGGTGCGCGCACCGGCCTTGATCACCGCCTCGAACACCCGGCAGAGGAAATCGAACTCCGAACGCACCGCATCCTCGGCCGAGAATTCGACGTCATCCGTGTACCGGCGCGCGCGCGTCACCGCATGCACGGCCTGCTCCAGCACCTGCTCCGGCGACATGCGCAGCTTGTGCTCCATATGGATGGGAGAGGTGGCGATGAAGGTATGGATGCGCCCGGAAACGGCCGGAGCAAGCGCTTCGCCGGCACGATCGATGTCGCGGTCGAGCGCACGCGCGAGGCCGCATACGGTGCTTTCACGCACCGTTTCGGCCACCGCCCGTACCGCTTCGAAATCGCCGGGACTGGCCGCCGGGAAACCCGCTTCGATCACATCCACCCGCATGCGTTCCAGCGCCTTGGCGATGCGCAGTTTTTCTTCCCGGGTCATGGACGCGCCCGGACTCTGCTCGCCGTCGCGCATGGTGGTATCGAAAATGATCAGTTTTTCTTTGGCGCTCATGGGTGAACTCCTCTCCTTCGCTCAGTTTAACCGACCGTGCGGATATACACGACTGCCGCGCCGCTGCCGGGCACGCATACGGGCAACGATGCGGATATGCGTGCCTGCCCTCAGGGCAGCAGGAAATGCGGGGAAGCGAATGCGGACGCCGGGATCGGTGGAAAGGCGCCGGCGCCCTGACGCACGGAGGAAGCGCCGTACGGCATGGCGTTCATGAAACCGGCTATAAAACAAAATCCTATCGTTGCCCATGTCGGCAAGCTGCACAGGGCCGCGAGCAGACGAACGATCCGCCGCTCAGTCTTCCGAATCAGCGGAGTCCTGATGACGCGTGCCGGTACGCTCACGCCGGTGCCGTCGCAGATAAAGCAGGGTCAGCACCGGACCGGACGAAGCGTAGAGCAGCGCCATGCCGAACAGAATGACCGGCGGATCGAGGGAAACGAAGACGAAAACCAGCACCACGGCGATCACCGCCACGAAGGGTACGCGTCCACGCAGGTCGAGATTCTTGAAACTCCTGTAGCGCACATTGCTGACCATGAGGATGCCGGCGATGACGGTCAGCGGAAACGTCAGCAGCACCAGTTCATCGCCGTCGATCTCGTGGCTGGCGCCGATCCAGACCAGCCCGGCGATCAGCGCCGCCGCCGGCGGTGAGGCCAAGCCCTGGAAATAGCCGCGGTCCATGGTGGCCGCCTGGGTATTGAAGCGCGCCAGTCTCAGCGCGGCCGCCGCCGCATACATGAAAGCCGCCAGCCAACCCAGATTGCCGATGCTGACCAGTGACCATTCATACATCACCAGCGCGGGCGCCAGGCCGAAAGCGACCATGTCCGACAGGCTGTCGTACTGGACACCGAAATCGCTTTGCGTGTTGGTCAGGCGGGCGACGCGGCCGTCGAGGCCGTCGAGGATCATGGCGACGAAAATGGCGATCGCCGCGGCTTTGAAATCATCGACGGAGGCGGCGACGATGGCGTAGAAGCCGGCGAACAGCGCCGCCGTGGTAAAGAGGTTGGGCAGCAGGTAGATGCCGCGGCGGCGCTTGATTTCCTTGCGCTCATCATTCATTGGCGATGCCCGTTCCCGGAAGTCGCCTCGCGGCCGTGCCGCTGTGGGGGCACGGCCGCCGAAGCGGGTGCCGGCTCCCTCGCACTCGGAGAGGCCGGCACGGCGAGTACTAGTTCTTGCTGCGGTCGACGATCTTGTTGGCCTTGATCCAGGGCATCATGCTGCGCAGGCGTTCGCCCACCTCTTCGATCGGATGCTCCCGGCTCAGGCGGCGCATGGACTTGAGCGTCGCGGCGCCAGCCTGGTTTTCGAGGATGAACTCGCGTGCGAACTGCCCGCTGCGGATCTCGTCGAGGATGCGCCGCATTTCCTGTCGCGTCTCGTCGGTGATCACGCGCGGACCGCGGGTGAGATCGCCGTATTCCGCGGTATTCGAAATGGAATAGCGCATATTGGCGATGCCGCCTTCGTACATCAGGTCGACGATCAGCTTGAGTTCGTGCAGGCATTCGAAATAGGCCATCTCCGGCGCGTAACCCGCCTCGACCAGGGTTTCGAAGCCGGCCTGTACCAGCGCGGTGGCGCCGCCGCACAGCACGGCCTGCTCGCCGAACAGATCGGTCTCGGTCTCCTCGCGGAAGTTGGTCTCGATGATGCCGGCGCGACCGCCGCCGTTGGCGCTGGCATAGGACAGCGCGATGTCGCGGGCGCGGCCGCTGGCATCCTGGTATACAGCGATCAGGCTGGGCACGCCGCCGCCCTGGGTGTAGGTGGAGCGCACCAGGTGTCCCGGCCCCTTGGGCGCGATCATGATCACGTCGAGATCGGCGCGCGGCTCGATCTGGCCGAAATGAATGTTGAAACCGTGGGCGAAGGCGAGCGCGGCGCCCTTCTTGATATTCGGCTCGATGAAATCACGATACAACGCCGCCTGATGCTCATCGGGCACCAGTACCATGATGACGTCGGCGCCTTCGATCGCCTGCTTGACCGGGCTGACCGCGAGCCCGGCCTGTTTGGCCTTGGCTTCGGAGGATGAGCCCGGACGCAGTCCGACCACCACATCGACGCCGGAATCCTTCAGATTATTGGCATGGGCATGCCCCTGCGAGCCATAGCCCAGGATTGCCACACGCTTGCCCTTGATGATCGACAGATCGGCGTCTTTGTCATAAAAAACATTCATTGAGAAATTCCCCTGCTCACTGCTTATCCAAGTGGTTGTCTTCGCGGCCCTTACAGGCCAAGGCTCTTTTCTCCGCGCGCGATGCCGGACACACCGGAGCGCACGGTTTCGAGAATGGGAATATCGCCGAGCGCGGCGATGAACGCATCCAGCTTGTCGCTGGTCCCGGTCAGCTCGATGGTGTAGGTCTTGCCGCTGACGTCGACGATGTGACCGCGGAAGATCTCCGCCAGCCGCATGACCTCATCGCGTCCCGGACCGATCGCCCCGAGCTTGATCAGCATCATCTCGCGCTCGATGTGCGAGCCCTCGGTGAGATCGAGCAGCTTGATGACGTCGATCAGCTTGTTGAGCTGCTTGACGATCTGCTCGATGATCTCCTCGGATCCCCTGGTCACCAGCGTCATGCGCGAAATCGACGGATCCTCGGTCGGCGCCACGGTCAGCGATTCGATATTGTAGCCACGCGCCGAAAACAGCCCGGCCACCCGCGACAGGGCGCCGGCTTCATTCTCCAGCAGGATCGAGATGATGTGACGCATGATCAGACCAGTATCATTTCATTGAGGCCGGCGCCGGCGGGAATCATCGGATAGACGTTTTCGTGCTGGTCGGTGATGAAATCGAGGAACACCACCTTGTCCTTGATGCTCATCGCCTCCTGCAGCGCGGGACCGACTTCCGACGGCTTTTCGATACGCATGCCGCGATGGCCATAGGCTTCGGCCAGTTTGACGAAGTCGGGCAGCGCGTCCATATAGGACATGGCATAGCGCCCCTGGTAGAAGAACTCCTGCCACTGCCGCACCATGCCGAGATAGCGATTGTTGAGGGCGACGATCTTGACCGGCAGGTTGTACTGCAGGCAGGTCGACAGCTCCTGCAGACACATCTGGATGCTGCCTTCGCCGGTGACGCACACCACGGTGGCGTCACGATGCGCGAGCTGCACGCCCATCGCGGCGGGCAGACCGAAGCCCATGGTGCCGAGGCCACCGGAATTGATCCAGCGTCGCGGCCGGTCGAACTTGTAGAACTGCGCCGCCCACATCTGGTGCTGGCCGACGTCCGAAGTGACGAAGGCGTCGCCGCGCGTGACCTTGTAGAGCTGCTCGATGACGTACTGCGGCTTGATCACCTCGCCGCTCTGCTCATAGCGCAGGCACTCGGTACCGCGCCACTCCTCGATCTGCTTCCACCAGTTCGCCAGCGCCTCGTGGTCCGGCTTCAGACCTTCCTCGCGGATCACCCGGATCAGGTCGCGCAGCACGCTGTCCACGCCGCCGACGATGGGAATGTCCACGCGCACGTTCTTGGAAATCGACGACGGATCGATATCGACGTGAATGATCTTGGCGTACGGACAGAACTTCTCGACGTTGCCGGTGACGCGATCGTCGAAGCGCGCGCCGATGGCGATGAGCACATCGCAATTATGCATGCTCATGTTCGCTTCGTAGGTTCCATGCATGCCGAGCATGCCGAGGAACTGACGGTCGGTGGCCGGGTATGCGCCCAGTCCCATGAGCGTATTGGTGATCGGATAGCCGAGCAGGCGGGCCAGTTCCGTCAGCGCATCGGAACCGTCGCCGAGGACGACGCCGCCGCCGGTATAGATCATGGGCCGCTGCGCCGAAACCATCAGGCGCGCCGCGCGCTTGATCTGGCCGAGATGGCCCTTCACCACCGGATTGTAGGAACGCAGGCTGACTTCGCGCGGATAGACGTAATGCGTCCGCTGCGCGGTGATGTCCTTGGGGATGTCGACGACCACCGGGCCGGGTCTGCCCGTGGTGGCGATGTAGAACGCCTTCTTCAGCGTTACCGCCAGCTCGTCCACGCTCTTGACCAGGAAGTTGTGCTTGACGCAAGGCCGCGTAATACCGACGGCGTCGACCTCCTGGAAGGCGTCGTTGCCGATCAGGCTCGTCGGCACCTGACCGGTCAGGACGACCAGCGGTATGGAATCCATATAGGCAGTGGCGATGCCGGTAACGACGTTGGTGGCGCCGGGACCGGAAGTCACCAGCACCACGCCGGGCTTGCCGGTGGAACGCGCATAGCCGTCGGCGGCATGCGCCGCGCCCTGCTCATGGCGGACCAGGATGTGCTCTACGTCTTCCTGCTGGTAGAGCGCATCGTAGATGTGCAGGACGGCGCCGCCCGGATAGCCGAAGACGTGCTTGACGCCTTCGTCCTTCAGGAAGCGCACCACGATTTCAGCACCCGTCAATTCCACGGCCGACCCCGTTTTCATCGTAGAAGAAGCCTTTCGCTGCGCTGAACGCGAGCGAAAAGGGTCATTGTAAATATTTTACTATCCGAAAGATAGCAAGAAGCGGAAAGCGGCTAGGGGGAAAACCGCGCAAGGAACTGCTGTGTCGCCTGCCACGCTTCCTCGGCGCCGCTCGCCGCCGCGCGCTCCTGGCGCGGATGCACCAGGCTGCGGCCGACGGTGATATCGAGCACCGGCATCGTCGGCCGCGCCGGCAAGCGGTCGGCCTCGTCAACCGTATCGGCATCGTAGTAAAGAACCAGACCCGACAGCGCGGCCGGCGAGCGCCGCGCGAGATCCCCTACGGGTCCTATGCCCTTGCCCCAACCGAGGACCACCACATGCTCATGAGCCGCGCTCATCGCGGCCAGGGCGGCGTTCATGTTCACTTCCAGCCACACCGGATCGATGGAACGCCATACCTCCATGCCACGCGACGGCTTGGCCACCGGGCGCCCGTCGTAGAGATCCACCGCCAGCACGCGATAACCGAGCGCCGCCATCCGGTCCGCCCATTGCCGGACCGGCTCGTTGAGCCCCCAGCGGTCATGCACCAGCACCACGCCGAGACGGGATTCCCGCGGCCCGGCGAGATAGGCATCGAAGGCGGTGCCGTAGGCGGTGGGCACGCTGACCATAGTGCCGGCGTCCGCCGCTGCGGCATGGGGCGCGGCCGCGACCAGCGCGGCAGCGCACAAAAACAGCAGTCCGGCGACCCGAAGCCGCATCCCGCTCCCGACCCTAAGCGCTGACCGCATGCATATCTCCCCCGAACGCCGCGAAAGCCCCAGTTTAATGCAGAAGGCCGCGCAGGTCTAAACGCCCTGCTACAGCGCCTCGCGCAGGACACGCGCCGGCGGCGTGTCGAGCACGAAACGGGTTCCGGCGAGGCCGGCGACACCGACACCGAGCGCCCCCGCCAACGCCCCCACCGCCCACAGCTCCCAGCCCGGCGTATAGCGCAGATCGAGTACCTGCGTACTGATCAGATAGCCGAGCAGGCTCGCCATGGTAGCCGCGGCCAGGCCGGCAAGCAGACCGAGCGTGACGAACTCCGCGATCAGGCCACGCAGCAATTGCGCGCGCGATGCGCCCAGCGTGCGCAGCAGCACCGTCTCACGGATGCGTTCGTCGAGCGTGGCGTGGACGGCGGCGTACATCACCAGCAACCCCGCCAGCAGGGTGAAAATGAACACATACTCCACCGCCGAGGCGACGCGCTCCATGATGCCGCGCACGTGATCCATGATCGCCGCGACATCGAGCACGGTGACATTGGGAAAAGCGCGCACCATGTCGTTCAGCATGCCGTAGCCGTCGGCGGGCACATAGAGGCTGCTGATGTAGCTGACCGGATGGTCATCGAACACGCCCGGCGGCGCGATGACGAAGAAATTGACGCGGAAGCTGTCCCATTCGACGGTGCGCAGGCTGCTTACCGTCACCGTCACTTCCGCACCGGCGATGGCGAAGACCAGGCGGTCACCGAGCGCGATGCCCAGCGTCTCGGCGAGCCCCTGCTCCACCGACACTTCTGCGGCTCCACCATTCTCATCCCACCAGCGGCCCGCCACGATGCGGTTGTCCTCCTGCATCGCCGTCGCCCAGGACAGGTTGAACTCACGCCGGAGCAGATTGCGTGCCCGATCTTCCTCGTAATCCTCCGCCACTACCGGGCGGTCGCCGATGGCGGTCAGGCGGCCGCGCACCATGGGAAAGAGGGTCGGTGCCTCATCGCCGCGCTCGGCAAAAAAGGCGCGCAGCGGCTCGATCTGCCCTTCCTGTATGTTGATGAGAAAGCGGTTGGGCGCATCTTGCGGCAATCCGCGCTCCCATTCGGCCAGCAAATCGCCGCGCACCAGCACCAGCAGCAGCAGAATCGTCAGCCCCAGCCCGAAAGCCATGAGCTGGACCACCGCCGTGCCCGGCCGGCGTATCAGCCCGAGCAGGCCGAAGCGCCATGAAGCATCCAGCCGCGGATAGATCAGGCGCAGCAGCGCGAGTAGCGCCAGGGCGAGCGCGGCCAGGGCGACCAGCGCCAGCAGCACCCCCGCCAGCACATAGCCGCCGAGGCGGGGATCGGCGCTGTGCCACAACACCAGGGCCGCGATCGCGACCGCGCCCGCGGCGTAGACGAAGAAGCCGGCGCCGCTCATGCCGCCGAGTTCGCGCCGCATCACCCGCAGCGCGGGCACTTTGCGCAGATGCAGCAGCGGCGGCAGCGCGAAGCCGAGCAGCGTGATCAGTGCCGTGGCGCATCCGAGCAACAGCGGCTGCAGCGAAGGCGCCGGCAGCGCCATCCCGACCATGCCGCCGAGCGCGCGCTCCAGCCCGTATTGCGCACCGTAGCCGAGCGTGCTGCCCAGCACCGCGGCCGTCAGACCCAGCCATAGCAATTGCAGGCCGTACAAGCGCAGGATCACGCTCTGCCGCGCGCCCAGACAGCGCATCACCGCACAGCCGTCGAGATGGCGGGAGATGAAACGCCGCGCCGCGATCGCCACCGCGACGCCGGCGAGCAGCACGCTCACCAGGGCGGCCAGACTGAGGAAGCTGCGCGCTCGCTCGAGTGCGGTGCGCACCTGGGGCTGGGCATCCTCCACCCGCTCGATGCGCTCGCCGGTCGCCAGGCGCTGCTCCGCTTCGCGGCGGAAACGCTCGACCTCGGCGGGCTCGCCGGCGAACAGATAACGGTAACGGATACGACTGCCCGGCTGCACCAGGCCGGTACGGTCGAGATCGTCCAGATTGAACAGAATACGGGGCGCGACGCCGAACAGCATGCCGCCGCCGTTCGCCAGCGGCTCGCTGGTCAGCACCGCGGCAATGCGGAAATCGGCATCGCCCAGCGTCAGCTCATCGCCCACCTCCACGTCCAGCAGATCGAGCAGGCGCGATTCCACCCACACCGTGCCCGCCGCCGGACCAGCCGTGGCCGGCAAGTCGGGCGCGAAACGCGCCGCGCTGATGCGCAGCGCGCCGCGCAGAGGATAGCCGGCACTCACCGCCCGCAGCGAAGCAAGCGCGCTGCCTTCGGCCGAAATCGCCATGCTCGGGAACTCCACGCTGCGCGCACGGCGCAGGCCAGCGGACGCCGGGGCCGCCACCGCCTCGACAATGGGCTGGCCGGAGGTCAGCACGAGATCGGCGCCGAGCAGATCACCGGCCTGGCGCTCAAGGGCGAGGCGAACGCGATCGGTAAAAAAACCGACCGAGGTGATGCCGGCCACCGCCAGCAGCAATGCCAGCGTCAGCACGCGCAGCTCGCCGGAACGCCAGTCGCGCATCAGCATGCGCAGCGACAGCAGGATCGGCATCAGACCGCCCCTGCCAGCCGCCCGCTTTCCAGCGTCAGACAGCGATCGCAGCGGCGCGCGAGCTCCTCGTCGTGCGTCACCATGATCAGCGTCGCGCCGCGCTCGCGGTTCATCTCGAACAGCAGCTCGATCACGCGCTCGCCGGTATGGCGGTCGAGATTGCCGGTCGGCTCATCGGCGAACATCAGGCGCGGCGCACTGACGAAGGCGCGGGCGATGGCGACGCGCTGCTGCTCTCCTCCCGAAAGCTGGCGCGGATAATGACGCAGGCGCGCGCCGAGGCCGACCCGCTCCAGCACCTGTGTGGCGCGGCGCCCGGCATCCGCGCCGCCGGCAAGCTCGAGCGGCAGCATCACGTTTTCCAGGGCGCTGAGATTGGCCAGCAGCTGAAACGACTGGAACACGAAGCCGACGGAACGGCGGCGCAGATCGGCGCGCCCGTCCTCGTCCAGGCGGAAAATGTCCACGCCGTCGATCAGCACGCTGCCGGCGCTCGGCGTATCCAGCCCCGCCATGATGCCGAGCAGCGTGGTCTTGCCCGAACCCGAAGCGCCGACGATCGCCACCGCCTCACCGCCGGGAATGCTAAACTCGATATCGTGCAGAATTTCGAGCTCGCCCTCCGGGCTCGTCACGCGCTTGTGCAGCGCGCGCACTTCGATGACAGACCGGGAAGATGAATCAGACATGCCGGGAAAACTCCTTCTGTTGCTGCTGGTACTCCTGTTCGCACCCGGCGCCGGCGCGGCGACGCCCTCGGCTCCATTCACGATCCTGGTTCTCGGCGACAGCCTGAGCGCAGCCTACGGCATGAGCCCGGAACAGGGCTGGGTCCACCTGCTGCAACAGCGCCTGGCCCGCAGCGGGCGGGATTACCGCGTGGTGAACGCCAGCATCAGCGGCGAAACCACCAGCGGCGGGCTGGCGCGCCTGTCGAGCGAACTCGAACGCCACGATCCGGCGCTCGTCATCGTCGAACTGGGCGGCAACGACGGTCTGCGCGGCTTGCCGCTGGCGCAGATCCGCGACAATCTGTCCGCCATCATCACCGCCGTCCAGGCGCGCCCGGCCCGCGTGCTGCTGGCCGGGATGCAGCTGCCGCCCAATTACGGCGGGGCGTATACGACCGCATTCCATCACATTTTCACCACACTGGCAGCGGAGAAACAAACCGGGCTGGTACCGTTCCTGCTCGCCGGCCTCGAACACGACGACCGTCACTTCCAGGCCGACGGTATCCACCCCACAGCGGCGGTGCAGCCGCTGATCCTGGAAAACCTGTGGCCGGCGCTCGCCGCCATGCTCGACACGGCCGACGATACAGGACAACACGCAGCGCGCTGAATGCCAGGCCGCGCATCCATTCAGATACCCATGCGCTGCAGCGTCTCCCTGATGAACGGCACCGTCAGACGCCGGCGCGCCGACAGCGCAGCCTGATCGATATCCGCCAACAAGGCGAACAGCGTCTTCGTATCGCGCGCGCAGCGGCGGATCATGTACACAGCGACTTCCTCCGGCATGTCCAGCCCGAGCGCGCTGGCGCGCTGGCGCAGGGCGCGTCCGATATCTTCATCATCGAGCGCATGAAGCTGGAACACCGGCCCCCAGCCCAGGCGGCTGCCCAGATCGGCCAAGCGCGGCGCCAGCGCGCGCGGCGAACGGTCGGCGCACAGAATCAGGCGCCCGCCGGCCTGTTTCAGATCGTTGAACAAGGTGAACAGGCCGCGCTCCCAGCGCTCGTCGCCGACCACGGCCTGCAGATCGTCGACGCAGACCACCGGCAGAACTTCCAGGCCTTCGAGCATTTCCGGCGCGACACCGCCGCCATCGGCCAGCGGCAGATAGCAGGCGCGCGCGCCCTCGTCCGCCGCGCGCCGGCAGACCGCCTGCAGCAGATGCGTCTTGCCGCTGCCGGCGGCGCCCCAGAGATACGCACTCCCCGCGCCCTGCAGCGTGGCGAGATAATTCAGCGCCTCGGTATTGGCACCGGCGACGAAGCTGTCGAAAGTGGAAGCGGGGCGAAGCCGGATGCCGAGCGGCAGTTGCACAGTCGCGCTTACCATCGGCGGCGTTCCGCCGGCGACGGGCATTCAGGCCGATCCCGCATCGCGCCCCGGCGGCTTGTCGTCGCCATACAGATGGCTCGCCAGATAGACGCGATGGGCATAGCGCAGCAGCACCACGATGACCGCGGCCACCGGCAGCGCCAGCAGCACGCCCAGCGCACCGAACAACTGTCCGCCGGCGAGCACGGCGAAAATCACCGCCACCGGATGCAGACCGATACGGTCACCCACCAGCAACGGCGTCAACGCCAGCGATTCCAGCAGTTGTCCGACAATGAAGACCGCCCCCACGGCAAGCAGGATGCTGACGTCGCCAAACTGCACCAGCCCGGCGATGGCGGCGGCGGCGAAACCGACGATCACGCCTAGATAGGGTACGAAGCTCACAGCGCCGGCCACGATACCGATCAGCAGCGCAAGATCGAGACCGGCGAGCCACAGACCGGCCGCATAGACGATCGCCAGACTGATCATGACCCAGAGCTGCCCGCGCAGAAAACTGGCGAGCATTTCATCGCACTCCCGCGCCAGCCCGCTCACCGTCGGCTCGACATAGCGCGGCAGCAGCGCCGAGATCCGCTGCAGGAGCACCTCCCAGTCGCGCAGCAGATAGAAAGTGATGACCGGGATCAGCACCAGATTCACCAGCCACGCCAGCACCGCCAGCCACGACTGGGTCACCGCCGACAGCACGCGCGCGGCCATGCCGCCGGCAAGCTGCCAATGCTGCATCAGGGCTTCGCGTACCGCCTCCAGATTGAATGCCTGGCGCACATCCACATCGAAACGCTCCAGCAGCCAGGGCGCGAGCGTATCCTGAACCCAGGCGAGATAATTCGGCCAGTTGCGCAGCAGCAGCGCGATCTGCCGCTCCAGCATCGGGAAAGCGAGCAGCGGGAGAGCGATCAGCACGAGCAACATAAGGCTCAGGACCAGGACCGTCGCCAGCGTGCGCGGCATGCGCATGCTGGCCAGGCGGCCGACCAGCGGACTGCCCAGATAAGCCAGCAGGCCGGCCACGGCGAAAGGCATCAGCACCGGCGACAGCAGCCAGACGAGCACCGAGGCGATCAGGGCGATAGCCAACCACCACCAGCGCTGCGACACCGTCATGCGCGCCGTCCCCGCGCCCGGTATGCGCGCACGCCCCAGGTCCAGACGTAATCCAGGCCGCTGACGATGGTCGTCGCCAGCACCAGCATCACCAGCCAGTCCACCAGTGCTGCCGGCAAGGCGTAGACACCGGCCGAGAACACGACCAGCACGCCGAGCACGATCTGCGACAGGGTATTGAGCTTGCTGATCGCCGTCGGCTTCATCTCGTACTCGCCGACCAGGAAATGGAACGAGATCGCACCGGCGAGAATGAGCAGATCGCGCGCGACCACCGCCACCGTCAACCACACCGGCAGCAGGCCGAGCCAGGCCAGCACGAGATAGGTGGCGACCAGCAGCAGCTTGTCGGCGAGCGGGTCGAGAATGCTGCCGAGGCGGGTCTCATAGTGGAAGCGCTTGGCGATGTAGCCGTCGAGGCCGTCGGAAACGCCCGCCACGGTGAACAGCAGCAGCGCGAGTACGTACTGTTCGTTCGCCAGCGCCAGCGTGGTCGGCAGCACCAGCAGGATGCGCAGCACGGAAATGATGTTGGGGATGTCCGTGCGGGTCACGGCAGCAGACGATAACTCAGCGGAGGATTCCCTGTCCCGCCGTGCTCCACCGCGCCGGTGACGGCGCGCAGCGTGGTGCCGAAGGCGATGGTGCGCGCCAGGCCATCGGCGTCGCCGCCCAGGCGCGCGCGGAACAGTACGCGGTCACCCTCGACGCTCAGCACCTGCAGCTCGCGGACCTGGTCCAGCTGGCGCAGATAGCGCATCGAGCGTTCGTAATCGACCAGGCTGCCGATGCCGGCGACGGCGAGATCGACGAAGCGATCACCGTCCGCCGCCGACCGCTGCGCGTAGCGCGCACCGAGCAGATCGGCGATACCGTCCACACCCGCCGCCAGCACCGACGCCGCATCGCCCGCTGTATTGCCCTGGATATTACCCTGGGTATTACCGGACGGCGTCGACCAGTGCTCGGCGCCGCCCTCGTAATACAGCGACCAGCGCGCGGTCCAGCGCCCGTCGGCCGCCCGCAGCAGGCGTCCGACGCCCACGGCCGCGACCTCATAGCGCGCCGAGGCCTGCAGCACCGTATCGCGGAAATTACCCCAGACATCGGTGAAATACAGCGTGCGGCGGTCTTCCAGGTCGAGCAGCGGCAGCAGGATGGGCAAGCCGCGGCGCCGGGTCTCGGTTTCGAGCAGAGGACGCAGTTCCTCGAGACCATCGGCGGCAAGCAGATAGCGCTCCGCACCCTCCTCGACCGCGATCCACAACAGGGTAGTGGGACGCACCCGCCCCCACAGCGGCAGGTCGGCGCGCCGCACCAGGCCATTGACCGCCTGCGTGTCGAAACGCACCCGCATCACCTGGGTATGACGCTGCGCGGCGGTGTCGGCGACGACCTGATCGGCCGGCAACGGCCGATAGAGATACTGCTGGACATAAGTCATGGGCTGGCGCAGCGCCTCGCGGATCCCGGGCGCGGCCAGCGCATCGCGCCGGCCGGTCACCTTCACCAGCACCGACTCGAACGCGACCGCGAGCGCCTGCGCGCGCTCGGCCTCGCCCTGACCGCGCACCGGCACCTGCGCCTCGTAGAGATCCTCGATTTCCCCGGCGCGCGCAAGACCGCCCCCCGAGCACGCCGCAATCAGCAAACTCAGGACAATCCAACGGTATACGGCACTCACTGTCGGGATCGCTCGCATACGCTCGTCGTGGTCGCTTCCAGTCCTGCAAACGGCCGATGATAACTCAAGGCGTGCATGTCAGGCTAGCAAGCTCCCATGCCTTTGCCTTTGATTGTGCGCTATAATCGCCCACCCGAGAGGGGCCGACGTCGACACTTCACAGCAGCGGATTCACAGCGTGAGCGAACAAAAACCAAGCAGCCCGTCCCTGAGCTATCGGGATGCGGGCGTCGATATCGACGCAGGCAACCGTCTGGTCGAACGCATCAAGCCGATCGCGCGCCGCACCATGCGCCCGGGCGTACTGGCGGGGCTCGGCGGTTTCGGCGCCCTGTTCGAGCTGCCACTGTCACGCTACCGCGAACCGGTGCTGGTTTCGGGCACCGACGGCGTCGGCACCAAGCTGCGCCTCGCCATCGAACTCGGCCGCCACGATAGCGTCGGCATCGATCTCGTCGCCATGTGCGCCAACGATCTCGTCGTACAAGGCGCCGAGCCGCTGTTCTTTCTCGACTATTTCGCCACCGGCAAGCTCGACGTCGACACTGCCGAGCAGGTGATCGCCGGCATCGGACGAGGCTGCGAGCTCGCCGGCGCCGCGCTCATCGGCGGCGAGACTGCGGAAATGCCCGGCATGTACGCCGACGGCGACTACGACATCGCCGGCTTCTGCGTCGGCGTGGTGGAAAAAAGCGCGATCATCGACGGCTCGCGCGTTGCCGTCGGCGACACCCTCATCGGCATCGCCTCTTCCGGCCCGCACTCCAACGGCTACTCCCTGATCCGCAAGATCCTGGCGCATGGCAAGGCCGATCTCGCCGCGCCTTTCGCCGGCGCCACCCCCGATCTCACACTGGGCGCGGCCCTGCTTGCACCGACGCGCATCTACGTCAGGAACGTGCTCGCGCTCAACGAGCAGGTTGCGCTGCGCGCGATCGCGCACATCACCGGCGGCGGCCTGATCGAAAACCTGCCGCGGGTACTACCCGACGGCACCCGCGCCCGCATCGACGCCGGCAGCTGGCAACGGCCGGCGATTTTCGACTGGCTGCAGGAACAGGGCAACGTCGCCGATCAGGAAATGTACCGGACTTTCAACTGCGGCATCGGCATGATCGTCGTGGTGGCGCCCGGCGATGCCGAACGCGCACTCGCCATCCTTGCCTCCCAGGGCGAAACCGCCTGGATCATCGGCAGCGTGGAGGCCGGGCGCACCGGCGGAGCGGATGTCGTCATCGGCTGAACACGCGGCCCTGCGTGAGCGGCAAGCGGTCCACCCGCTCCCCGTCGTCATCCTGATTTCCGGGCGCGGCAGCAATATGCGCGCGATCCTCGACGCGGTCACGCGCGGCGAGGCGCCGCTCGCGGTACACGCCGTGATCAGCGATCGCACAAACGCCGCCGGTCTGCACCGTGCCGCCGAAGCCGGCATTCCGGTCACCGCGATCGAGCGCGGGCGATACGGCAATCGCACCGATTTCGAAGCGGCACTCGCCGCCGCCATCGACAGCCACCGACCGCATCTGATCGTGCTCGCCGGCTTCATGCGCGTCCTCAGCGCCGAGTTCGTACAGCGCTACGCGGGCCGCATGATCAACATTCATCCCTCGCTGCTGCCCGCCTATCCCGGTCTCGATACCCACCGCCGCGCGCTCGCCGACGGCGCCAAGGAACACGGCGCCAGCGTGCACTTCGTCACCGCCGAGGTGGACGGCGGGCCGCTGATCATGCGCGGGCGCGTCCCGGTGCAGGCGCAGGACACGCCCGAGACCCTGGCGCAACGCGTGCTGCAGGCCGAGCACCGGATCTATCCGCTCGTCCTGCGCTGGATCGCCGAAGGACGGCTGGCGCACGACGATGGCGGCGTACTCTTCGACGGCAGGACACTTGCCGAGCCGCTCGACTACGCCGACTTCGCCCCAGACGGAAGCGGGCCCGCACCGTGAACGCCGGCCGCGTCCTGTGCAGACGGGGCGCGCCGTCCGGCCCTGTGCTCATGCTGCTGGCCGCCCTGCTGCTGACCGGCATGCCGCCCTCGCCCGCCCACGGTGAAACGACGCCACGCCCCTTCACCGTCGACTACGAACTGCGGCACAACTCTCTCCTGCTGGCGCGCATGCAGCGGACCCTGCGCGCGGGCGAGAACGGCACTTATATCTACCGGTCCCGCTCCACACCGGCCGGCTTCCTCTCCGCCATCATGCGCGACCGCGTCGAGGAAACCAGCGTCTGGCGTCTCGACGGCGAACGGCCGCAGCCGCTGCAGTACGAATACCATCACACCGGCGGCGGCGAGGAGCGCCACGTCGCGCTCGACTTCGACTGGAGCAACAAGGTCGTGGTCAACACCGTCAACGAACAGGCCTGGAGCATGAAGATACCGGCCGAGACGCAGGACAAGCTGCTCTACCAGTACACCATGATGCTGGACCTGCAGCGGGAAGTGGCGGCGCTGGCGTACGAAGTCGCCGACGGCGGTGAACTGAAAACCTACCGCTTCGAGCTGCTCGGCAGGGAAACGATCAAGACCGCGCTCGGGCGGATGGAAACCGTGAAATTGCAGCGCATCAACGGCAAGCGGCGCACCATCATCTGGTGCGCGCCGCAGCACGCCTACATGCCGGTACGCGTGGAACAGCACCGCGACCGCAAAGTACTGACGCTCACCGTCAGCGCGATCCGTCCGGAATAGCGACTCGGCTCAGGTCCGCGGCAGGGTGACGCCGCGCTGCCCCTGGTATTTGCCGGCGCGATCGCCGTACGAGGTCTCGCAGACCTCGTCCGATTCGAAGAACAGCATCTGCGCCACGCCTTCGTTGGCGTAGATCTTGGCCGGCAGGGGCGTGGTATTGGAGAACTCCAGCGTCACGTGCCCCTCCCACTCCGGCTCGAGCGGCGTCACGTTGACGATGATGCCGCAGCGCGCGTAGGTGGACTTGCCCAGGCACACCACCAGCACGTTGCGCGGGATGCGGAAGTATTCCACCGTGCGCGCCAGCGCGAAGCTGTTCGGCGGAATGATGCACACGTCGGATTCGACATCGACGAAGCTCTGCGGATCGAAGTGCTTCGGATCGACGATGGTGCTGTTGATGTTGGTGAAGATCTTGAACTCGCGTGCGCAGCGCACGTCGTAGCCGTAGCTCGAGGTGCCGTAGGAGATCAGCCGGCCGGAGCCGTTTTCCCTGATCTGCTGCGGCTCGAAGGGTTCGATCATGCCATGTTTTTCCGCCATCTTGCGGATCCAGCGGTCCGATTTGATCGCCATAGGTTCTGCCTTCCGTTCCTTCAGTTCTGCTCGATCACGATATTGGGTAGCTTGGCGCTGTAGTCCTTCGACTGCAGCGAAAGCCGCGCGGCGACGTGGCGCGCGACCTCACGGTAGGCGCGCGCAATCGCGCCCTCCGGCTCGGTGACCACGCTCGGATGCCCGCCGTCGGCGTCCTCGCGGATACGCCGGTCGAGCGGCAACTGGCCGAGCAGCTCCAGGTGATACTCATCGGCCATGCGCCGGCCGCCGCCTTCGCCGAAGATGGCTTCCTCATGACCGCACTGGCTGCATACGTGCGTGCTCATGTTCTCGACCACGCCGAGCACCGGCACATTCACCTTCTCGAACATCTTGTACGCCTTGCGCGCGTCGAGCAGGGCAATGTCCTGCGGCGTGGTGACGATGATCGCCCCGCTCACCGGAATCTTCTGCGCCAGCGTGAGCTGGATATCACCGGTGCCCGGCGGCAGGTCGATGATCAGGTAATCCAGTTGCCGCCAGCGCGTCTCGCGCAGCAGCTGCTCCAGCGCCTGGGTGACCATGGGCCCGCGCCAGATCATCGGCGTTTCCTCGTCGATCAGATAGCCGATCGACATCGACTGCAGACCGTGGGCCACCACCGGCTCCATGCTGTGGCCGTCGCGCGACTCGGGCCGCGCCTGCGCGCCGAGCATGCGCGGCTGGCTGGGACCGTAGATGTCCGCGTCGAGAATGCCGACCTCGGCGCCCTCGGCGGCCAGCGCCAGCGCCAGGTTCACCGACGTGGTCGACTTGCCCACTCCGCCCTTGCCGGACGCGACCGCGATGATATTGCTGACGTTGCGGATCGGCTTGACGCCCTTCTGCACGGCATGGGTGATGACGCGCGAGGAGATCTGCACATCGACCGCGCGCACACCGGCCAGCGCCTCGATGCGCGCCTGCAGCGCCGCCCGCAGCATCGGCTCATAGCCTTTGGCCGGAAAACCGAGTTCGACGCGGACGCGCACCCGGCCATCCTCGACAGCGACTTCCTTGACCGCGCCGGCCGCCGCCAGATCCTTGCCGAGATAGGGATCGGGATAGGCGCCGACCACCGCCGCAACCGCCGACTGTGAAAGCTGTGACATCACTGTTCCTCCTGCATCGACCGCCGTACCGCCGGCGGGACGCCTCGCTCTTGCGCTTATGCTGCACCGCCGCCGCCCTTGCGGGCCATCGCCACCGAACAGATGAGCTCAGTGGCCAGCGGTATCAGCGTATGTTTTTTCGAAACCGGGAACCGCTCAGCGCCAACGGCTGACCCATGCCGCCACTGCCCTTCGGGAATGCTGAACCGTCGGCCGCAGGCCGGTACTGTGGTAAGCGGTTTCTGCGCGAATGCCCCGCCACCGCTTTCGAGTCATTGGCGTTTCACCGTCATTGGCGCTTCGCCCGTCATTGACGCTTCGCCGGGCGAAACCCGTGCGGGCCTCCCGAACATACTGGAGCATACCGATACTCCCCGCCACCACACCGGCAGAAACCGGGAAAGCCACCACACAGGCGCCCGATTCTACACCAGACCAGCCGCCGCACGCGGAAATTCCCGCTGCCTGCGCTATAATAACGCATTTTATCCAAGGTTCTTTTCGACGCCCCATGAGCACCGCACCGCGAAAGATGCTGGTCACCAGCGCACTGCCGTACGCCAACGGCTCGATCCACATCGGACATCTGGTGGAATACATCCAGACCGACGTCTGGGTGCGCTTCCAGAAGATGCGCGGGCACGAGTGCCATTACGTCTGCGCCGACGACACCCACGGCACCCCGGTCATGCTGCGCGCCGAGCAGGAAGGCATCACACCCGAAGCGCTGATCGCCCGCATGCAGCACGAGCACCTGCGCGACTTCACCGCCTTCGGCATCGCCTTCGACCAGTATCACTCCACCAACTCGGAGGAAAACCGCCGGCTGTCGCAGGACATCTACCGGCGCCTGAAAGCGCGTGGCCTGATCGAGATCCGCAGCATCGAGCAACTGTACGATCCGGTGCGGCAGATGTTCCTGCCCGATCGCTACATCAAGGGCGAATGCCCGCGCTGTCACGCCAAGGACCAGTACGGCGACGCCTGCGAGCAGTGCGGCGCCACTTACGACCCGACCGAGCTCATCGATGCGGTCTCGGCGATTTCCGGCGCCACGCCGGTGCGGCGCCAGTCCGAACATCATTTCTTCCGCCTCGGCGCCTGCCGCGAGTTTCTCGACGACTGGCTGCGCAACGGCCGGGAAGTGAACGGCACGCGCAGCGGCAGCCCGCTGCAGAGCCAGGCGGCGAACAAGATCGAGGAGTGGTTCGAGTCGGGCCTGCGCGACTGGGACATTTCGCGCGACGCCCCCTATTTCGGCTTCGAGATCCCCGACGCGCCCGGCAAATTCCTCTACGTCTGGCTCGATGCGCCGATCGGCTACATGGCGAGCTTCCTCGCGCTCAGCGAGCGCACCGGACTCGATTTCGACGCCTACTGGAAACCGGACAGCACGGCCGAGCTCTATCATTTCATCGGCAAGGACATCCTCTACTTCCATGCCCTGTTCTGGCCGGCGACGCTGCATCACGCCGGCTACCGCACGCCGGACCGGATCTTCGTCCACGGCTTCCTCACCATCAATGGCCAGAAGATGTCCAAATCACGCGGCACCTTCATCACCGCGCAGGCATTCCAGGAACACATCGAGCCGGAGTATCTGCGCTATTACCTGGCCGCCCGCATCAACGACCGCATCGAGGACATCGATCTCAACTTCGACGACTTCCTCGCCCGCGTCAACAGCGATCTGCTCGGCAAATACGTCAACATCGCCAGCCGCACGGCCGGCTTCATCAGCACGCATTTCTCGGGCCGACTCGCGGAGGAATTAACGGCGGAAGATCACACGCTGTTGCGTGCCCTGCAGCAGGCCGCCCCGGCGATCGAACGCTGTTACGAGGACCGCCGCTTCGGCGAAGCGCTGCGCCTGATCATGGACCTGGCCGATCTCGCCAACGCCTACATCAATGAACAGCAGCCCTGGGCACGCATCAAGGACAGCGCCGCGCATGCCCGCGTGCAGCAGAGCTGCACTACCGCCATCAACGCCTTCCGCCTGCTGACGCTGTACCTAAAGCCGGTGCTGCCGCGTCTGGCCGCCGCCGTGGAAGACTTTTTGAATGTCCCAGCCATGCAATGGTGCGACGTCGATGAACTCTTGCTCGGCGGCACCATCAAACCTTACAGCCATCTCGCGAAGCGGGTGGAGAAGGGACAGATAGAAGCCCTGTTGGCCGGCGGCGAAGGCGCTGCGGCTCCGCTGGCCGGCAACGGGAAGCCAGCCGATGCGGACAAACCCGGCGATAACCACAAGAACGCTGAGACTATCACCGCCGAAGACTTCGCCCGCATCGATCTGCGAGTGGCCCTGATCGTCGATGTCAGAGAAGTCGCGGGCGCCGATAAGCTCCTGGAGCTCACGCTGGATGTCGGTGAGGAGGGAAATCGGACGGTCTTCGCCGGTATCAAATCGAAGTACACTCC
This sequence comes from uncultured Chromatiales bacterium, assembly GCA_964388175.1. Taxonomy (GTDB): domain Bacteria; phylum Pseudomonadota; class Gammaproteobacteria; order SZUA-140; family SZUA-140; genus JAITWN01. Next base: position 21,077 of record CAYLYS010000017.1, read on the forward strand.
GGCCGAGCTGAAGGGACGCCTCACGGTGATGGTCGCCAACCTCGCCCCGCGCAAGATGCGCTTCGGCGTGTCGGAGGGCATGGTGCTCGCTGCCGGACCGGGCGGCAATGACATCTGGCTGATCCAGCCCGATGCGGGTGCCGCACCGGGAATGCGGGTAAAGTGAAGCGATGCGGGTAGAATGAGTACGATTCGAGAGACTGCGGCTCCATGGGCGAATATCTACTGATCCTGGTCAGCACCGTGCTGGTGAACAACTTCGTGCTCGTGAAGTTCCTCGGGCTGTGTCCGTTCATGGGCGTGTCACGCAAGCTGGAAACCGCCACCGGCATGGCGCTCGCCACCGCTTTCGTGCTGACGCTGTCCTCGGTCTGCAGTTATCTGGTCAACAGCTACCTGCTGGCGCCGCTCGGGCTGGAATATCTGCGCACGATCACGTTCCTGCTGGTGATCGCCGCCGTCGTGCAGTTCACCGAGATGATCATCCGCCGCACCAGTCCGCTGCTCTATCAGGTGCTCGGCATCTTCCTGCCGCTGATCACCACCAACTGCGCGGTGCTCGGCGTCGCGCTGCTGATCGTGCAGCAGGACACCGGCTTCATTCACGCCACGCTCTATGGCTTCGGCGCGGCGATGGGCTTCTCCCTGGTGCTGATTCTGTTCGCGGCCATGCGTGAACGCATCGCCGCGGCCGACGTGCCCGTCGCCTTCCGCGGTCCCGCCATCGCGCTGGTCACCGCCGGCCTGATGTCGCTCGCCTTCATGGGCTTCTCCGGCCTGGTCAAGGGCTGAGGCACGGAGATGCTGGCCGCCGTTCTCTCACTGAGCGGGCTCGCCCTGGTCTTCGGCCTCAGCCTCGGCTACGCCGCCGTCCGCTTCAAGGTCGAGGGTGACCCCCTCGTCGACCAGATCGACGCGCTGCTGCCGCAGACCCAGTGCGGGCAATGCGGTTTCCCCGGCTGCCGGCCCTATGCTACCGCCATCGCCAAGGGCGAAGCCGACATCAACCAGTGCCCGCCGGGCGGCGAAGTCACCATCGTCGCGCTCGCCGACCTGCTCGATCGCGACCCCAAACCGCTCAACCCCGAAAACGGCGTCATCAAGCCCAAGATGCTCGCCGTCATCGACGAACAGCGCTGCATCGGCTGCACGCTCTGCATCCAGGCCTGCCCGGTGGACGCCATCGTCGGCGCCGCCAAGCAGATGCATACGATCATCGGGCAGGAGTGCACCGGCTGCGAACTCTGCCTGCCGCCCTGCCCGGTCGACTGCATCGCGATGGTGCCGATCCAGCAGGACATCAGGACGTGGAAGTGGCCGTTCCCCGAACAGGAGATCAAGGCACGGAAGACCGCGGAGAATGCCAGGTGAGATCAGGCGTATCCGGCTTCACCCGCCTGTGGCGTTTCCATGGCGGTGTCCACCCCGCGCAGCATAAATCCGAATCGACGCACGCTCCGATACAGACCGCCCGCCTGCCGGAGCGGCTGGTGCTGCCGCTGCATCAGCACATCGGCGAACCCGCCGAACCGCTGTGCGCGCCCGGCGACCGCGTATTGAAAGGCCAGATGATCGCCCGCCCGCAGGGCTACGTCAGCGCGCCCATCCATGCGCCCACTTCGGGCACGGTGGTGGACATCGGCGACTACCCCATTCCCCATCCTTCCGGTCTGTCCGCGCTGTGCGTGGTGATCGAAGCCGACGGCGAGGAACGCTGGATCGATCACGCCGGCATCGACCATTACGAAGCGCTCGATCCGAGCGCGCTGCGCAACGTCATCCGCGAAGCCGGCATCGTCGGCCTCGGCGGCGCGGGTTTTCCGACCTTCATCAAGCTCAACCCCGGCGCCAACAAGGCGATCGACACGCTGATTCTCAACGGCGCCGAATGCGAACCCTACATCACCTGCGACGACGTGCTGATACGCGAACGCGCCGACGAGATCATCAGCGGCCTGGCGATCATCAGTCACGCCCTGCAGGCGCGCGAATCCCTCATCGGCATCGAGGACAACAAGCCGGCGGCGCTGAAGGCCATGCAGGAAGCCGCGCGCGGCCACGCCAATATCCGCGTGGTGGAAGTACCCACGCTGTATCCTTCCGGAGATTCCAAGCTGCTCGCCAAGCTTCTCACCGGGAAGGAAGTGCCGAGCAACAAACTGAGCGCGCACATCGGCCTGACCTGCGTCAACGTCGGCACCACCTACGCCGTGCATCGCGCCATCCATCACGGCGAACCGCTGCTGTCGCGCATCGTCACCGTCACCGGCAGCGCCGTCGGACAGCCGCGCAACCTCGAGGCGCTCATCGGTACGCCGATGAGCGAACTGATCACGCAGTGCGCCGGCGATCCCGACCGCACCGGCCGCCTGGTGATGGGTGGACCGATGATGGGCTTCTCTCTTCATCGCGCCGATCTGCCCGTCATCAAGACGACCAACTGCATCCTCGCCACCGCCACGGAAGCGGTGAAGCATAAAGACAAGGTCGTGATGCCGTGCATCCGCTGCGGCGCCTGCGTCGACGCCTGTCCGGTGAGCCTGCTGCCGCAGCAACTCTACTGGCACGCCAAAAACAAGGATCTGGAGAAGATTCAGCAGTACAATCTGTTCGATTGCATCGAATGCGGCTGCTGCTCTTACGTCTGCCCGAGCAATATTCCGCTGGTGCAGTATTACCGCTACGCCAAGGGTGACGTCCTCACCCAGGAACGCGAGAAGGAAAAAGCGGAAATCGCGCGCCGCCGCCACGACGCGCGTCAGGCGCGCGTCGAACGCGAAAAGATGGAGCGCGAAGCCAAGCGGCAACAGAAGAAAGCAACGCTCGACGCCGCCAACGCCCAGGCACAGGCCCAGAATCAGGCCGAGACCGCCGTGCAGCGCGCCGAGGCGCGCCGCGATGCGGCGATGCAGGAAGCGGCGAAGAGACGTGCGGCGGCGCTGCCACCCGGCCAGCAGAACGACAGCAAGAACAGCGAAGAAAAAAACGAGCGCCCGGGGGAATGAAACGCCCCGCGTTGTACGTCCCGACGACACCATGACAGAACCATGCCGCTAAAGACAGCGACCTCACCGCATGTCAAAGACCCGATTACGGTCAGCACCGTAATGATATGGGTACTGCTCGCCCTGCTGCCGGGCACCGCTGCCCATGCCTGGTTCTTCGGCTGGGGCGTGGTCATCAACATCGCTCTCGCCGTCGCCGTCGCCCTCGGCGCCGAGGCGTTCATGCTGCGCATCCGCCGCCAGCCGCTGGCACCGTTCCTCGCCGACGGCAGCGCCGTCGTCACCGCGGCCCTGCTCGCCCTCGCCCTGCCGCCGATCGCGCCGTGGTGGGTGACCGTCACCGGTACGCTGTTCGCCATCGTGGTGGCAAAACACCTCTACGGCGGTCTCGGCTATAACCCGTTCAATCCCGCGATGGTGGGTTATGTCGTACTGCTGATCTCTTTTCCGCGTGAAATGACCGCCTGGCTGCCGGTGACCGAGCTCAGCGAATATGCCCTGAGCTTTACCCAACACCTCTCGCTCATCTTCACCGGCCATCTGCCGAGCGCAGTCACACTCGATGCGCTCACCGAAGCGACACCGCTCGACGCCCTGCGCATGCATCTCGGGCTCGGCAACACTGTCGCCGACGTGCGCGCCACCCTCGGCCTCGATGCCGAGACCAGCCGCCTGCTGAGCGTGGTGCCGATCTTCGGCGCCCTCGGCGGCAAAGGCTGGGAATGGGTCAATATGGGCTTTCTCATCGGCGGGCTGTTCCTGCTCTGGAAGCGCATCATCACCTGGCACATCCCGGTCGCGGTACTGGGCTCGCTGACGGCGATCTCGCTGTTCTTCTATCTCTACGATCCCGCCCACTACGCCTCGCCGATGTTCCATCTGTTCAGCGGCGCCGCGATGCTGGGCGCCTTCTTCATCGCCACCGATCCGGTCACGACCGCATCCAGCCCGAGCGGACGGCTGCTCTACGGTGCCGGCATCGGCGTCCTGATCTACGTCATCCGTGCCTGGGGCGGCTATCCCGACAGCATCGCCTTCGCCGTGCTGCTGATGAACATGGCCGTGCCGCTGATCGATGAACATTTCAAGACCCGGGTCTTCGGACACGACAAGAAATAATGACCCCGCTGCTGCGTCACATGCTGATCACGACTGCGCTGTTGACGGGATTCGCCGTCATCGGCACCTCCATCGTGGCGCTGACGCGGCAGAATACGCACGAGATCATCGCCGAGAACCAGCGCCAGGAGCTGCTGCGCACGCTGAATGAACTGGTCCCGCCCGCCCGCTATGACAACGACCCGGCGCAGGACCAGATCGCAGTCCGCTCCCGTGAATACCTGGGGACGAAAAAGGAGGTCACGGTGTACCGGGCACGGCACGGTGAAACGCCGGTCGCCGTGATCATGACGCCGATCGCACCCGACGGCTACAGCGGTGACATCGGCCTGCTCGTCGCCATCGACTGCGAATCCGGCGCGCTGCTGGGGGTCAGAGTCCTGTGGCACAAGGAAACGCCCGGCCTCGGCGACTGGATCGAAACCGGGAAATCCGACTGGATCCACAGCTTTACCGGGCATTCGCTGAGCGATCCGGACGAGCTCGGCTGGCGAGTGGAAAAGGACGGCGGCATCTTCGACCAGGTCACCGGCGCCACCATTACGCCGCGCGCGGTAGTTAAAGCGGTATACAACACCTTAAAATACTATAATCAACACCAGACCGAACTGTTCCGCACCGATCGGGCTCCCGGAGACACTATCCTGCCGCCGGGCTCTGACGAATCACAGCGCTCCGGCAAACCCGCCGCAGCAGAGGACGAGCAGCATGAACCCGGCTAGCTACACCGCGATCGCGCGCGACGGACTGTGGAACAACAACCCCGCGCTGGTACAGGTGCTCGGTCTGTGCCCGTTGCTCGCCATCACCAACACCACGATCAACGGACTGGGTCTCGGTATCGCCACGCTGCTGGTGCTGACCATCACCAACGGCCTGGTCTCGGCGATCCGCAATCATACCCGCCCGGAGATCCGCATCCCCATCTACGTGCTGCTCATCGCCTGCGTCGTGACCAGCATAGAACTGCTGATGAATGCCTATCTGCCCGATCTCCACCGCGTGCTCGGCATCTTCATCGCACTGATCGCTACCAACTGCACGGTCATCGCCCGCGCCGAAGCCTTCGCCTCCAAGAACGAGATACTGCCTTCCCTGTACGACGGCTTCATGATGGGGCTCGGCTTCCTGCTGGTGCTGGTGGCGCTCGGCGCCATGCGCGAACTGCTCGGCAGCGGCACCCTGCTCGCCAATGCACACCTGCTGTTCGGCGAAGCAGCGCGCAGTCTGACGATCACGGTCTTCGCGGACTATCGCGGCTTCCTGCTCGCGATTCTGCCGCCCGGCGCGTTCATCGGCCTCGGCCTGCTCATCGCGCTGAAAAACGCCATCAACGCACGGCGCGAACACAAGGCGCGGACCATACCGGCCGTAGCCGCGGCGCCGGCCGAACCGCGCCCGGCCTGAACGCCGCCCGGCCACCGGCATGAACGCGATGCAGCGGCACGCTCTCTTCGCGCGGCTCGCCGCCGCCAATCCGCACCCCCGGGGCGAACTCGATTACGGCTCGCCCTTCGAACTGCTGATCGCCGTCATCCTCTCGGCCCAGGCCACCGATAAAAGCGTCAACAAAGCCACCAAGCACCTGTTTCCGCTTGCGCCCACGCCGCAGGCCCTGCTCGAGCTCGGCGTAGAGGGGCTGACGCCGTACATCCGCTCCATCGGCCTCTACAAGAGCAAGGCGCGCAACATCATCGAATGCTGCCGGCTGTTGCTGGAACGTCATGACGGCATCGTGCCGCGCGACCGCGCGGCGCTCGAAGCCCTGCCCGGCGTCGGCCGCAAAACCGCCAATGTCGTACTCAACATCGCCTTCGGCGAGCCGGTCATCGCCGTCGACACCCACGTCTTCCGCGTCGCCAACCGTACCGGCCTCGCGCCCGGGAATAACGTCCGCGAAGTGGAAGACAAGCTGGCGCGCGCCGTGCCGGCGGAATTTCTGCTGCACGCCCATCACTGGCTGATCCTGCACGGCCGCTACGTCTGCCTGGCGCGCCGGCCGCGCTGTCCCGACTGCCTCATCGCCGATCTGTGCGAATACCCGCACAAGACCATCGCCGAAACGGAAAACGAACGCGCACAGCCCTCCCCTCCGGCGCGCCGCCGCGCACCGGGCAGCGTCGCCACCACACCCGGCAAAACCAAGCATGCTGTTCGGACAAGATAGACAGCAGATCCGCGCCGTCTTCATCGAAGCCTGGCGCAAGCAGCGTGCCGGCGTGCCGATGCAGGCGCTGGAGCAGCTGGTGGCGGATGTCGTCGCCCGGCATCCGGAATATCACGCCGCCCTCGACAGCGAAACGGCGGCGGAACGTGACTATCTGCCCGAACTGGGCGAAAGCAATCCGTTCCTGCACATGGGCATGCACATCGCGCTGGCGGAACAGCTCGCCACCGGCCGCCCCGCCGGCATCGGCGAGATACACCACGCGCTGGCTCATCACGCCGGTGATGCGCACGAGGCCGAACACCGCATGATCGAATGCCTGGGCGAAGCGCTGTGGCGCGCGCAGCGCGAGGGCACCATGCCGGACGAAGCCGCCTATCTCGACTGCCTGCGCCGGCTTATGACCAGGGCGCCGCGCTGATACCGTCCGATGAGCGCAGCACGGAGTAAAACGGCGCGGAAACCGCCGCGCGGCAAAAACACCGCCACCAGCGACCAGCGTCCGCCGCCCCGTCCGCGCACGGCCGCCGGGCGTCACATCCTCATTCGCGGCGCACACCAGAACAACCTCAAGCACCTCGATCTCGACCTGCCGCTCAACGAGCTGATCGTCGTCACCGGCGTCAGCGGTTCGGGCAAGTCCTCGCTCGCCTTCGATACCCTCTACGCCGAAGGCCAGCGGCGCTACGTCGAGACCTTCTCGCCCTATGCCCGCCAGTTTCTCGAACGCATGGACAAGCCGCGCGTCGACCGCATCGAGGGCATACTGCCGGCGATCGCCATCGACCAGGTCAACCCGGTGCGCACTTCGCGCTCGACCGTCGGCACCATGACCGAGCTCAACGATCATCTCAAGCTGCTCTATGCGCGCGCGGCGCGCCTGTACTGCAGTTGCGGCCGCGCGGTGCGGCGCGACGATCCGGAATCGGTGCTCGCCGCGCTGAATGAGCGACTGGGCGCCGACAGCGGCGCACGGCTGTCGATCGCCTTCCGTATCGAGGTGCCGGAGAATTTCACGGCGCAGGAAATCGAAGCGCTGCTCGCCCGTCAGGGCTATGCGCGCATCAGGCACAGCGGCGACGGACGCAGCCTGCGGGTGATACAGGATCGCGTGCGCCTGAGCGCAGACCATCGCCCGCGCATCGTCGAGGCGCTGGAAGCCGCCTTCCGCCAGGGACACGGCCGGCTGGAAGTGCTGACGGCGACGGCCGACACCGATATCGACGATACCGCAGGGCTGCGTTTCTCCCGCGCCCTGCACTGCCCCGACTGCGATATTTCGTATCAGGATCCGCTGCCGAACCTGTTTTCCTTCAATTCCCCCATCGGCGCCTGCCCGAGCTGCCGCGGTTTCGGCCGCGTCATCGGCATCGATTACGGCCTGGTGATTCCCGATCAGAGCAAGAGCCTCGCCGACGGCGCGATCAGGCCCTGGCAGTCGGAAAGCTACCGCGATTGCCAGCGCGATCTGCTGCGCTACGCCAAGCGCCGCGGCATCGCCATCGACGTCCCCTGGCGCGACCTCGATGCGGAGACGCGGCGCTGGGTGATCGAAGGCGAAGGCGACTGGGACGACGGCGTATGGTACGGCGCGCAGCGCTTCTTCGACTGGCTGGAAACGAAAAGCTACAAGATGCACATCCGCGTGCTGCTGTCGCGCTATCGCAGCTACACGCCATGCCCCGCCTGCGGCGGCGCGCGCCTGCGCCCCGAAGCGCTGCTCTGGCGCCTGGGTGACAAGGAAACAGCCGGTGCGCACGACGGCGCGCCGGGATTCAGCTTCCATGAACTCATGCTGCTGCCGCTCGAACGCAGCCGCGCGTTCTTTCACCGGCTGACGCTGCCGGCGCCGCTCGACGAAGCCACCGCCGTACTGCTCGCCGGGATACGCAGCCGGCTCGATTATCTGGTCGAAGTCGGGCTCGGCTATCTGACGCTCGACCGCCAGTCGCGCACGCTGTCGGGCGGCGAAGTGCAGCGCATCAATCTGACCACGGCGCTCGGCACGTCGCTGGTCAATACGCTCTTCGTGCTCGACGAACCCAGCATCGGCCTGCACGCGCGCGACGTCGAACGCCTGATCACCGTGCTGCAGCGCCTGCGCCGCGCCGGCAACTCCCTGGTCGTGGTCGAACACGATCCGCAGATCATCCGCGCCGCCGACCGCATCATCGAACTCGGCCCCGGCCCCGGCGCGGCCGGCGGCGAGCTGGTCTATTTCGGAACGCCATCCGGTCTGGCACGCGCCCGCCACTCGCTCACCGGACGCTATCTGTCCGGCCGTCTGCGCGCGCAGCCGCCGCAGGAAGCCCGGCCGCCGACCGCGGACACGCCCGTACTGCGCCTCCTCGGCGCCACCGCCAACAATCTCAAGAACATCGACGTCGATTTTCCGCTGCAGCGTCTGGTCTGCCTCACCGGCGTCAGCGGTTCGGGCAAATCGACGCTGCTGCGCGACGTCTGCTACCAGGCACTGCTCAAGCTCAAGGGCAAACCGGCGGAAGCGCCCGGCGCGCATCGCGCCGTACTCGGCCATGAGCACATCGATGAAGTGATGCTGGTCGATCAGTCGCCGATCGGCAAGACCACGCGCTCGAATCCGGCCAGCTATACCGGCGCGCTGGATGAGATCAGGCAGTTGTTCGCCGCCACGCCGCTGGCGCGCGAGCGCGGTTATACCGCCGGCACTTTCAGCTTCAATGCCGGCCAAGGGCGTTGCCCGGTATGCGGCGGCAACGGTTTCGAACACATCGAAATGCAGTTCCTGAGCGACGTCTATCTGCGCTGCCAGGCCTGCGACGGCAAGCGCTACCGCGCCGAAGTGCTGGAGGTGAAGCTGGTGCGCAGCGGCGCCCGCTCCATCGCCGACGTACTCGACATGACCGTCGGTGAGGCCGCGGCATGGTTCCACGACCAGCCGAAGGTGCAGCGCGCGCTCGCACCGCTGCGCGCCGTCGGCCTGGAATATCTCAAGCTCGGCCAGCCGGTGACGACGCTCTCGGGCGGCGAGGCGCAGCGCCTGAAGCTCGCCGGCCATCTCGCGCAGGCCGCCGGCGGCGCGCGCAAGGGCGGCAAACAGCAGCGCATACTGTTCCTGCTCGACGAACCGACCACCGGCCTGCATCTCGACGACGTCGCCCGCCTGCTGCGCGCTCTGCGTGAACTGATAGGCGAAGGGCATTCCGTGATCGCGATCGAGCACAATCTCGCTTTCATCGCCGCCGCCGACTGGATCGTCGACCTGGGGCCGGAAGGCGGCGAGGAAGGCGGCCGCCTGATCTGCACCGGCACACCGGCCGATGTCGCCACCCATGACGGCAGCCATACCGGCGCCGCCCTGCGCGCCGAAACCGCGGACGCCGCGGACACTACGCCGGCACACGCAATGGCACACAAGCCGCCGGCGAAAAAATCCCCGCCGACCGTCGCCACCCGCTTCGACGACGACATCCGCATCCTGCATGCGCGCGAACACAATCTGAAAGACATCGACGTCACCATCCCGCGCGGACGGCTGACGGTGATCACCGGCGTTTCGGGCAGCGGCAAGAGCACTATCGCCTTCGATATCCTGTTCGCCGAAGGACAGCGCCGCTATCTCGAATCGCTCAATGCCTATGCGCGTCAGTTCGTGCAGCCGGCCACGCGTCCGGACGTCGATGCCGTGCTCGGCATTCCGCCCACCGTCGCCATCGAACAGCGCAGCAGCCGCGGCGGCCACAAGAGCACCGTCGGCACACTGACCGAAATCCACCACTTCCTCCGCCTGCTGTTCGTCAAACTCGGCATCCAGCACTGCCCGGACTGCGGCGTGGCGATCCAGGCACAGACGGCGGAAGAGATACTCGCCCGGCTGATGCGCGACTACCGCGGGCAACGCATACGCTTCCATGCGCCGCTGGTCAGCGCGCGCAAGGGCTATTACACCGAACTCGCGCGCTGGTGCGCCGCACGCGGCTTCACCCATCTGCGCGTCGACGGCGAACTGCTGCCGACCGATCCCTGGCCGCGCCTCGACCGTTTCCGCGAGCACGACATCGCGCTGCCGCTGGGCGAACAGGCGGTCGATCCGGCACGCGAAGCGGTGCTGCGCACGGCGCTCGAGGAAGCGCTCGCCTATGGCAAGGGCGTGCTGCAGGTGGAACACGGCAAGCGCGGTGGGCGCCGTGAGGAAACCGTCTTCTCGACGCTGCGCGCCTGCTCCGGCTGTGGCCGCAGCTTTCCCGAACCCGATCCGCGCCTGTTCTCCTACAACTCGCGCCACGGCTGGTGCCCCGGCTGCCACGGCACCGGCCTGCGCGGGGTGACCGACGCCGAGGGCGAAGAGGCGAAGAACGAAGAAGCGGCGGCAGCGGCCGAAACCTGCCCGCAATGCGAGGGCCGGCGATTGCGCCCCGAAGCACTCGCGGTACGTTTCCAGGGACGCTCGATCGCCGATTACGCGGCACAGCCGGTCAGCCGCGCCGCCGCGCTGTTCGACGGCCTGCGGCTGCGCGGACGCGACGCCGAAATCGCGCGCGACATTCTGGTCGAACTGCGTGCGCGCCTGTCCTTCCTCGCCCGCGTCGGCCTGTCCTATCTCGCCCTCGACCGCGGCGCGCCCACGCTCTCCGGCGGCGAGGCGCAGCGCATCCGCCTCGCCGCCCAGCTTGGCTCCAGCCTGCGCGGCGTGTGCTACATCCTCGACGAGCCCACCATCGGCCTGCATCCGCGCGACAACCGCATGCTGCTCGATACCCTGCAGGAGCTTTCCGCGCGCGACAACACCCTGCTGGTGGTCGAGCATGACGAAGACACCATCCGCCGCGCCGAACATCTGATCGACATCGGTCCGGGCGCCGGCGTGAACGGCGGCAGGGTCGTCGCCGCCGGCCACATCGGCGCACTGATGCGCAGCCGCGAATCGCTCACCGGCCGCATGCTGGCGCACCCCCTGCGCCATCCCTTCATGCCGCGCCGCACGGTGCACAGCAAGGACCGCAGCGGCCTGCTGCTGCACGACGTCGCGCTCAACAATCTGCGCATCCCCGAGGTCCACATCCCGCTCGGGCGCCTGGTCTGCCTCACCGGCGTTTCGGGCAGCGGCAAGAGCACGCTGCTCAGGCAGGTGCTGCACGGCAACCTGAAACGCCTGCTCGGCGAACACCGCCCGCGAAGCAAGCGGCGCCGCGGCGCACTGCAGGGTTGCGGCGAACTGCGCGGCTGGGAAGGAATCGAACGCATCCTCGAAGTCGATCAGACGCCGATCGGACTGACTCCGCGCTCCTGCCCCGCCACCTACGTCGGCTTCTGGGACGACATCCGGCGGCTGTTCGCCGACACCGCGGAAGCGCGCCTGCGCGGCTACAAGGCCAGCCGCTTCTCCTTCAACGTCGCCGGCGGACGCTGCGAAGCCTGCGAAGGCCAGGGTGTGAAAAAGATCGCGATGAATTTCCTGCCCGACGTACGCGTGTCATGCGAAGTCTGCGGTGGCACGCGTTTCGCGCGTGAAACGCTCGCCATCCACTATCGCGAGCGCAACATCGGCGAGGTGCTGGCGATGAGCGTGGACGAGGCGGAAGCATTCTTCGTTCATCACGCCCGCATCCATCGTGCGCTGAAGCTGCTGCAGGACGTAGGGCTGGGCTATCTCACGCTGGGGCAGCCCAGCCCCACGCTGTCGGGCGGCGAAGCACAGCGCATCAAGCTGGTCACCGAGCTGGCGCGCGTGCGGCCGGCCGAACAGTTGCCCACGGCGAGAAGCGGCGGCAACAAGGCGCGCGACAAGAGCGTGCTGTACGTGCTCGACGAGCCCACCGTCGGCCTGCACATGGCCGACGTCGAGCGCCTGATCCGCGTGCTCCACCGACTGGTCGACGCCGGCGCCACCGTCATCCTGATCGAGCACAACCTCGACCTCATCGCCGAGGCGGACTGGCTGATCGATCTCGGCCCGGAAGGCGGCGACGGCGGCGGGCGCATCGTCGCCCAGGGCACGCCGGAGAAGGTCGCGGGTGTGCGACGCTCGCATACGGGGCAGGCGCTGAAGGAGTTTCTGTCGGAGCGCGGAGCGCGCTGACGGCGCTTTTGTTTTGCGCGGAATTCCGGTCTGGTATGGCTGCGATTGCATCGGACCGTGCGAGAGGTGGCCTACGCATGCATAGACGGGGAGGCTCCAACGAGCGCAATAGCAGCGAACGCTCGCAGGCGCTGGTGGGTAAGCGGTTGCGGGACCGTCGGCCGCAGGGATGCGGCCGTCGAGCGGGCAGGACGCCGAAAAGCGCGTCCCGCAACCGCTTACCCACCAGCGCCGAACCACCGAACCAAGGGTCGATCCATTTCTCCCCCGCTGCGGTAGAATGACCCGATCCGCCAAGCGAGACAGACAAGTGAAGCTGAACGTCGAAGAATTCAGATCCTGGGAACACAAGAGCATCACCCTGCTCGGCATGTCCGGCGTGGGCAAGACCAGCCTCTCCAACATCCTGATGCGGGGCAACTGGTTCCACTACTCCGGCGACTACCGCATCGGCACCCGCTATCTCGATGAGCCGATCCTGGACAACATCAAGCAGCAGATGATGCAGGTGCCCTTCCTGCGCGACCTGCTGCGCTCGGATTCGATCTACATCAACAACAACATCACCGTGCACAATCTGCAGCCGGTATCGAGCTTCCTCGGCAAGCTCGGCGATCCGCAGCAGGGCGGTCTCGGACTGAAGGAATTCAAGCGCCGTCAGGATCTGCACCGCCAGGCCGAAATCGCCGCGATGAAGGACGTGCCCGAATTCATCCGCAAGGCGCGCGCGATCTACGGCTACAAGCACTTCATCAACGATGCCGGCGGCAGCATCTGCGAACTCGATGATGCCGAAGTCACCGACGTGCTGAACCGCCACACGCTGATCCTGTACATCAAGGCCAGCGAGAAAGACGAGCAGGAACTGATCCGGCGCGCCCAGAGCGACCCCAAGCCGCTTTACTACCGCGAGGCCTTCCTCGACGAACAGCTCGGCATCTACCAGCAGGAGAAAGGCCTGGAATACGTGGCGATGATCGATCCGGACGACTTCGTGCGCTGGGTCTTCCCGCGCCTGTTCCGCGCCCGTGTTCCGCGCTACGAGCAGATCGCCAACGAATACGGCTACACCATCACCACCGAGGAACTGGCGGGCGTGCGCAACGAAAAGGGTTTCCTCTCTCTGGTCGAAAAAGCCGTTTCCCGCGGCGGACGGAGCGACTGACCATGCCGCTGGTGTCGAAATCCAAGCTGCCGACCTTCGACCGCCTCAAGCAGGAAGGCGTAACCGTGCTGACGCAGGAGGAAGCGCTGCGCCAGGACATCCGCGAGCTGCACATCGGCCTGCTCAACATGATGCCGGACGCCGCACTGCAGGCCACAGAGCGCCAGTTCTTCCGCCTCGTCGGCGGCAGCAACCAGATCGCACAGTTCTTCATGCATCCGTTCACGCTGCCGGCACTGGAACGCAGCCCGCAGGCGCAGGAATACATCGATACCTACTACGAGCCCTTCGATCGGATCAAGGCCGATGGACTGGATGCGCTCATCATCACCGGCGCCAACGTCACCCATCCCGATCTCGCCGCCGAGCCGTTCTGGAAACCGCTCATCGAAGTGATCGACTGGGCGGCGGAAAGCGTGACTTCGACACTCTGCTCCTGTCTCGCCACGCATGCCGTGCTGCAGTTCCGCCACGGGCAGCGCCGGCGGCCGCTGCCGGCCAAGCGCTGGGGCATCTATCGCCACCGCGTCGTCGACCGTTCACATCCGCTGGTGGCCGACGTCAACACGCTGTTCGACGTGCCGCACTCCCGCTTCAATGAAATCGCACGCGATCAGTTCGAAAGAGCCGGCCTGCACATCCTCGCCGAAAGCCGCGAGGCCGGCGTTCATCTCGCCGTCAGCCAGGACCGCTTCCGCTTCGTCTACTTCCAGGGCCATCCCGAGTACGACATGATCAGCCTGCTCAAGGAATACAAGCGCGAAGTCTCGCTCTACGCCCAGGGTATGCGTGCCGACTACCCGCCGCTGCCTGAAAACTATTTCATCGCGCGGACGCGGGCGATACTCGAAGAACACGGCGAGCGCGTCATTGCCGCGCGCGCCGCCGGCCATCCGATCGCGGATTTTCCCGAAGAGCTGGTGAGCGAAACGCTGCACAACACCTGGCACGATACCGCCGAAGCGGTGATGAACAACTGGATCGGCAAGGTTTATCAGATCACCAATCTGGACCGGCGCCTGCCTTTCATGAGCGGCGTCGATGCCGGCGATCCGCTGGGCCTGCTCCCCTGATGCCGGCGGCGATAATCCCCGTCGTGTGAACAGGCCCTAGAATTCGAACAGCAGACCGCCCTGCCAGGCCTCGCCGCCGAGATCGCTGCCCGCGATCTCGGCCTCGCTCTTCTGATATTCCACGAACAGATAGGTATTGCGGATGCCGCCGCTGCGCTGCAGTTCGTATGCCGACCGCCGATCGAAGCGATCGAGCAGCAACTGCACACCGGCGCGGTACTGGCTGCTGCCGGTCGAGCCGGACACCCGCTCCTGGCCGACGATGCTGACGCGATAAGCGGAACGGCCGATGGCGGCACCGACATAAGGCACCAGCCACTGGTCTTCGTGCAGCACGCCGCGCAGGGTGACGGTGAAATGGACGGGGAAAAGCTGATAACGCACCGTACCGGCGCTCACGCCGTGTCCCGGCGCGAAACCCTGGCCGCTATCGCGCAGATACGCCAGTTCGAAACCGAATTCCAGCGGCCGCCAGATCTTGTAGGCGGCGCCGAGACCGTATCTGGGTAAACGGTCGTTGCCGTAATAATCGGCCCAGTCCTCCATCGCGCTGCTCATCGCGCCGCCCTTGAGCTCGAACGACCAGCGCGGCGCATCGTTCTCGCCCGCCGCGGCAAGCGCCGGCGCGAGCAGGACCAGCAGCCGGAACAGCCTCTTCAGCATTGCCGCCATCTCCCGCGCCGCCGGCGCAGCAGCGCGGCGGCGGCCGCCAGTATCATGCACATCAACGACAGCACCTGCGCCGGCAGCGGCACGTGCAGCGTGAAAGCGGCGAGCGCGATGGCCGGCAGCAATGCCAGCCGCACCGCCGATTTGAGCGCCGGCGTTTCATGCAGCGCCGCCGCCCATGCCGGACTGTGCTCGTAATACCAGGCGACGAAGGCGCGCCCGGGCGCATGGCCGAGCAGATGACGATCGCGGAAGCGGCGCAGCAAGCGCACTTCGTCGGCGCCGTAGAATCCATAGGCGGCGGTGGCGATGAAGCAGCCGTTCTCATCGGGCAGATCCGGAAACGCCACGATCGGCTCCGGGAAATCGACCACCTCGTTGGATGGCGGACCTTCCGCGCGCGCGCCGATCGCGGCGGTGACCTCGTCCGAAAACGCGCTGTCCGCTGCGCCATCGAAATCCGCATGCGCAGTCACCGCGAAGCGATAGACGCCCTGCGCATAGGCGCTGACGCGGATGCGGTAATCGACATCGTTGGCAAGCGCGCCAAGCACATGCGCGGTGACGTTGCCGACGTCGACGACAGCCTCGTCATCGCTGCCGTCGGCGCGGTAGTAAACCAGATAGCCGCTCGCTCCCGCCACGGCCGACCAGCTCAGCGCCAGCGCGCGATCGCGCGGCGCGGGCGGCGACAGCACCGGTGCGCCGAGCTCCGCGGCATCGACGCCGCTGAGGCCGCTCAGCGTGAAGCCGGTAGCGGTACCGACATCGAGCGGGGAGTCGCCCTGATCGGCACCCGTGCCGCCATAGTCGCCGCTCGCGCCATCGCCGTAGTGCAGGCGGTAACCGCCGAACAGATACCAGCGGTTCGGCGACCAGCTCAGCTCGACGCTGTTTTCGAGGCCGTCGCTGACGACGGCGACGACGTCCAGGCCCTGCACCGGGAACGGGATACCCTCGGCATGATCGCCGCCGTAGGCGCCGATGTCGGCCGCCGTGCCGTCCAGCGTATCGCTGCCGTTGCCTGCGTCGATCAGCGGCGAACCCGCGCGCAGATGAAAATCGCCGGCGGCGACATCGACGAACAGCGGATCGCCGCCCACGCTCTGCGCGCCGACACTGTCGACGCGAAAGAACGCATTGCGGGAGACGGTGGAATCGAAGGCGCCTCCGCTCAGCGCGGCATCATTATCGATGAAGGCATTGTTTTCCACGATGACGGTGCTCTGGCCGGCGTCGATGGCGATACCGCCGCCATCGAAGACATTGTTGTCAATCGTGGCGCGGGCGGCGACGACTGCAATCGCGGTCTCTCCGTCGCCGGGGCGAAAAACATTGGCCGCCACCGTCGCGCTGCCGCTGTTGACGCGCACGGCCGGCCCAGTGCCGGTACCAGAGCCCGTATTGGGGCCGGTGAAGGTGAAATTGCTGATGCGCGCATCCTCGGCGCCGTCGATGACGACACCGCCGCGCAGGAAAGTGCGCGCCGTTTCCTCGCCTCTCAGCACGACGCCGGATGGCAGCGCGGCGGACAGTGTGACGGTCGGCGTCCAGCTCCCCGGTGCGATGATGACGACGCGGTCGCTGGTGGCGCCGTTCTCGATGGCGGTGAGCGCCGCGCCGATGGTGGCGTAGTCCTGCGGCACGCGCAGATCGGCGTGAGCGGCGGCGGCGATGACACCGAGCAGCGATGCAAGAATGGTACGAACGAAAGAATCAGGCCCCATTGCTCCGCCCCATCGTCGGATCGAGGATCAAAAGGGTCATGCCCCTCTGGCCTGTGTTGACCGCGCCCTTATTCCGGCCAGTCTAGCGGGAAATCGAAATGCGCCTGCGCGGGACCGGTGCCGCAATCGAAACTGACCTCGATGCGCCAGTCGCCGCCCATCGAGTATTCCGGGCTGATGCCGCTGTACACGCCGGAACGCTGCTCTTCCAGCTGCACGATGATGTCGTCGCTGCTCATCTCATGCTCCGGCATGTGCTGGCGGAAGCTCGCGTTGCAGGCGCGCACCGTGCGCTCGTTCGCATCGCGGATGCCGAGCAGCACCCGCGCCGTGCGGCCGACCTCAGCCGGCATGGGATCGGTCTTCAGCAGCAGGGTGTAACCGTCGACCTCGGCGCGCCAGGCGTTGGACCAGTCGGAGCAGGCGACGAGCAGCGCCGACAGCAGCATGAGCGCGGCGACGCGGATGCCGCGGCGCGGCAAAGCGTCTCCGGCCCCTGTTCCGCTGCTGCCCATGCTCCGTCTCATCAAGCGCCCCGGCGCGCGGCGATGCGCATGCGCAGCGCGTTGAGCTTGATGAAGCCTTCGGCGTCGCGCTGCTGGTACTTGCCGGCGTCGTCCTCGAAGGTGGCGATGTCGGCGTCGAACAGGCTGTCGCGCTCGGAATGCCGTCCCACCACGGTGACGCTGCCCTTGTAGAGCTTGACGCGCACCGTGCCGTTGACGCGCGCCTGCGAGGCATCGATCATCTCCTGCAGCATGCGCCGCTCCGGGCTCCACCAGTAGCCGTTGTACACCAGGCTGGCGTAGCGCGGCATCAGATCGTCCTTCAGATGCGCGACCTCGCGGTCGAGGGTGATCGATTCGATGGCGCGGTGCGCCTTGAGCATCACCGTGCCCGCCGGCGTTTCATAGCAGCCGCGCGATTTCATGCCGACGTAGCGGTTCTCGACCAGATCGAGACGGCCGATGCCGTGCTCGCCGGCGATGCGGTTCAGTTCCGCCATCACCGTCGCCGGGCTCAGGCGGCGGCCGTCGATGGCGACGATGTCGCCGCGCTCGTATTCGAGTTCGAGATAGACCGGCTGCGCCGGCGCATCCTCGGGCGCGCGCGTCCAGCGCCACATCGACGCTTCGGGTTCGGCCCAGGGATCCTCGAGCTGACCGCCCTCATAGGAAATGTGCAGCAGGTTGGCGTCCATCGAGTACGGTGAACCGCCGTCCTTGCGCTTCTGCTCGACCGGAATGCCGTGGCGGTCGGCATAGGCGAGCAGTTTCTCGCGCGACAGCAGATCCCATTCGCGCCACGGCGCGATGATGCGAATGTCCGGGCACAGCGCATAGGCGCCGAGTTCGAAACGCACCTGATCGTTGCCCTTGCCGGTGGCGCCATGCGCGACAGCATCGGCGCCGGTCT
>CAYLYS010000018.1:0-39341 GCA_964388175.1 uncultured Chromatiales bacterium
CCGGCCATCCTGCTCTCCGGCCTGCCCGACCGCGAGGCCGACCTCGCCGCCGGCAAGCACACACTGGTGGTCCAGCAGGGTCCGGCGCAGACGGTGACTTTCGCCATGCTCGCCATCGCCGCCGCCGCCGCAACTGCCATCGTCTGGGACATCGCCGGCCTCGCCCGCGATATCTATGCCGGCGCCAGTTATTTCATCACCGCGCACGCGCTGCTGCTGCTCCACCTGTTGCAGCGCTACCGCACGCGAGGCGAATTCGGCGGCCGCATCAACGGCCTGATGGCCGCGACGCTGTCCTACATTCTCTGGTTCGCGCTGATCCCGTTCATCAACGTCTCCTGACCCGGCCCGCAGCCAGGACGCAGCCGGCATCCAGCCGGTATTTGTCCAGTATTTATCCGGTATTTATCCGGCGCCCCTATCCGGGGACATTTGCCGGGGCATTGATCAGGACCACGGAGAATGTGAGATAATCGCCCGGCACGATCAATGGAACACCGGGCCTCTCCATGTCACCAGAAATCAAATCTCCCTGTATCAGCGTATGCCTGTTCGAAGACGGCATCTGCACGGGCTGCGGTATGACCGACGACGAGTCCAACAAATGGCGCAAGATGACCGAGGAAGAGCGTATCAAGGTGCTGCAGCGCCTCGGCTTGTGGACGGGCGGCGACGCCGGCGCGAGCTGAACGCCTCCGGCATGCCGGCTGCGCACCGTCCGCGCATGCAGCGGCCATGCGCACGGCCTTCTGAAAACATCCGATGTCCCTGCTCAGCCTGACCCAGGTCTCGCTCGCCTACGGGCTGCACCCGCTGCTGGACAAGGTCGATCTCCAGATCGACAGCGGCGAGCGTCTCTGCCTGGTCGGTCGCAACGGCACCGGCAAATCCACGCTGTTCCGCGTCATCAGCGGCGTCGCCCAACCCGATGACGGCGAGGTCTGGCGCCGCGATACCCTGCGCATTTCCCATCTCGAACAGGAAGTGCCGGCCAACAACAGCGATACCGTCTACCAGACCGTCGCTGCCGGGCTGGGCGGGCTCGGGGAATTGCTCGGCGCCTATCATCGGCTTTCGGCGCAACTCGGCGCCGGCGACGACGACGCGGTGCTGGCGCGTCTGGCTGAGCTGCAGCAGCGGATCGAGACCGCCGACGGCTGGAGCGCGGACAACCGCATCGCCACCGTCCTGAGCCGATTGTCGCTACCGGCGGAGCGTCCCCTGGCCGCCTGTTCGGGCGGGCTGCGCCGCCAGGTCATGCTCGCGCGTGCGCTGGTCAGCGAACCCGACCTGCTGCTGCTCGATGAGCCGACCAACCACATGGACATCGAGACCATCGCCTGGCTCGAAGACTATCTGCTCGCCTTTCGCGGCGCGCTGATTTTCATCACTCATGACCGCTCGCTGGCCAGAAGTCTGGCGAACCGCATCATCGAGCTCGATCGCGGCCGGCTCACTTCCTTTCCCGGCGACTTCACCCGCTATCTGCAGAAAAAGGAAGAAATGCTCGAAGCCGAGGCGCGCGCGGCGGCACTGTTCGACAAGAAGCTCGCCGAGCACGAGGTCTGGATCAGACAGGGCGTCAAGGCACGCCGCACGCGCAACGAAGGGCGGGTACGCAAGCTGCTCGCCATGCGCCGCGAGCGCGCGCAGCGCCTCGAGCGCATGGCCACGGTGACGCTCAGCGCCGATGCCGGCGAACGCTCCGGCAAGCGCGTGGTCGATCTGCGCCACGTCAGCTTCCGCTATGGCGAGGACTGGATCATCCGCGACCTGTCGACGACGGTACTGCGCGGCGACCGTATCGGCATCGTCGGCCCCAACGGCAGCGGCAAGAGCACGCTGATCAAACTGATCCTCGGCGAACTCGAAGCGGACGGCGGGGAGATCGTGCGCGGCAGCAAGCTGCAACTCGCCTACTTCGACCAGCACCGCGATCAGCTCGATCTCGACAAAACCGTGCGGGAAAACATCAGCGACGGCAACGACTACGTCAACGTGCGCGGCCACTCGCGCCATGTCGCCGGTTACCTCAAGGATTTTCTCTTCCCGCCGGCGCGCATCGACTCACCGGTGCGCATTCTTTCCGGCGGCGAACGCAACCGCCTGCTCCTCGCCCGCCTCTTCACCCGGCCGGCGAACATGATGATACTCGACGAGCCGACCAACGATCTCGACGTGGAAACGCTGGAACTGCTCGAGGATCTGCTCGCCGACTATGAAGGCACGCTGCTGCTGGTGAGCCACGATCGCACCTTTCTCGACAACGTCGTCAGCTCGACGCTGGTGTTCGAAGGAGACGGCCAGGTGAATGAATACGTCGGCGGCTATGAAGACTATCTCCGCCAGCGTCGGCCGCGGCCCGCCGCAGCAAGCACCGGTGCGTCAAAAGCGGACAAGACCGCCGCCGCGCCGGCAGCGTCGGCCGCGGCAAAACCCGCCCGCCTCGGCTTTCGCGAACGGCAGGAACTGGACGCGCTGCCCACCCGTATCGAAGCCCTGGAAGCGGAGCTCGCCGCTCTCGAACAGGAAGCCGGCCAAGCCGGTTTCTACCAGCGCGGCGGCGAAGCCATTGCCGCCGCACTGGCGCGCATGGATGCGCTCAGGGAAGCCGTGGAAACAGCCTATGCGCGCTGGGAAGCGCTGAGCAGCCGCGCGGAAAACTGAAAGCCTGTGCCGCGCGTCGCGCGCGACACGCGCCCTGTCGTCAGGGCACCGCTTCCGCCACCGCAATCAGTTCGGCGCCGCAGCGCCGGCAATAGTACTGGGCGGCATGACGCTGGATACGCACGTGGCGCACGCTGCTCAACTCATGACCGCGGCAGGCGCAGCGGTAGGCATGGCGGCGCTGGCGACGCTGGGGGATGCCGGTCAGATCCAGGCTGTGATGAATGGCCGCTCGCGGATCGATGCCGAAAGCATGCATCACTTCCTGCCATTCGCGGCCATGCGGCCGGATATGATCGAAGCCGTACAGCAGGTCGGTGACGTAATGCGCCACTTCATGCGGCACGGTGATGTCGAGACCATCGACCGGATACTTGGCGAACAGCCAGGGATTGTAGCGGATCACGCGCTGCTCACCGGTCACGCGATACATGCCGGCCATACGGCCGCGCAGATCGAACAACACCGCCGGCATGGGAAACTCGCGCCGATAGATGTCGCCCGCACGCCCCAGCCACGCCGCCGTCGCCACCGTCACCTGCTGGCGCCGCTCCTCGCCGATCGGCTGCACGCAGACACTCGCCGCGCTCCCGGCGTGCGCCGCGTCCCGGCCGCTGTGTATATCAGAGATAGGCAATGTGTGACACATCCGCCATGAAGTGGCGGTAATCGCAGGTCAGTTCTTCATCGGGATGGATGTCGCGCGTGGCGATACCCACGCCCACCGCGGAGAAATCCACGTTCGGATCACGCGAGTGATTCATGTACCTGCCCATCGTCGATTCGTAATACAGCCGACCGCCCTCTTCCGGCTGATAGAGATGGATCTCGACTTCCTGCTTCACCGAAGGCGGCAGCTGCTCGAACTCCTCTTCGCTGAAAGTGATGTCGAAGATGGGATTGAACTCCCATACTGCCGTGCCCTGCGGAATGTGCGCGCTGGCAAAAACTCCGAAGCCGTGAATCGGGCTCTTGTCGAGATAGGTTGGTACGATGATCATCGCGTTTCGGTCCCCGGTGACTGTGTCCTGCCGCCCGCTCAGCGCGGGCGCTCCCGTCCGCCGACGCGTCGCCGAACGATCCGACCGGCAACGCGGCACAGACAAATTCCGCCTACTGTTTACAGAAACGCCCGGAATTCGTCAATGCCCGCCGTGCAGCGCATCCGTGCCGTTCGCATGCCTGCCGCCGACCCTTGACAAGGATCGGCGCGCCGGCGCTAGATAGCGCGCCATGTCCACGCGTTATTCCAAGGATGCCCGTACCGAACAGTCGCTGCGGCACTCGTTCAAGGACGGCATCGCCTATTCGGTGATGATCGGCAGCGGAGAATCCTTCTTCTCCGCCTTTGCGATTTTCCTGCGCGCGAGCACCACGCAGGTCGGCATACTCGCCACCTTTCCACCGCTCATCGCCTCCTTCGCCCAGCTCTTTTCCTCCTGGGCCGGCCGGCGCAGCGGCAAGCGCAAGGCGCTCATCGTCGCCGGCGCCAGCCTGCAGGCACTGGCGCTGATCCCGCTGGCGATACTGCCGCTCATCTTCACCGACCATGCGGTATCGATTCTGATCGGTTGCGCCATCCTGTACTTTTGCGGCGCCAATCTCGCCGCGCCACAGTGGGGCAGCCTGATCGGCGATCTCGTCCCCGAGCGACGCCGCGGCCGCTACTTCGGACGGCGCACGCGGCTGTGCAGCATCACCGCGTTCCTGGCACTGGTCTTCGCCGGCGTGGCGCTCGATCTGTTCGATCGCAATGCCTATACCGCGGCCGGCTACCTGCTCGTCTTCACCGTCGCCGCCGGCGCGCGCCTGGTCTCGGTCTATCATCTGTGGCGCATGTACGATCCGCCCGGCCACACTGCCGCCCTGGAGTCTCCGTTCAGGATCGGGCTGTGGCGGCGCCTGCGCGGTTCGTCATTCGCGCGCTTTTCGCTGTTCTTTGCCGCGATGCAGTTCGCGGTCAGCATCTCCGGCCCCTTCTTTGTCGTCTACATGCTGCGCGATCTCGGCTTCAGCTATCTCGAGTTCACCGTCCTGACCGCAGCCTCCGTGCTGGTGCAGTTTCTCACCCTGAACCGCTGGGGTCGCATCAGCGACGCCTTCGGCAACCGCTATATCCTGGTCATCACCGGGCTGATGATTCCCGTCATGCCGGCGCTGTGGCTGGTTTCCACCAATTACGTTTATCTGCTGCTGATCCAGGCTTTCAGCGGCCTGGCCTGGGCGGGTTTCACGCTGAGCGCGGTCAATTACCTGTTCGATCTCATCCCCAGCGAACGCCGCGCCACGCAGATGGCACTGCACAATGTGCTCGCCAGCATCGGCGTCTTCTGCGGCGCGCTGCTCGGCGGCTATCTGGGCATGCATCTGCCGACCGGCATCGATCTCTTCGGCACACACTACGAATGGTTCAGCGCGCTGTATGGCGTGTTCCTGCTGTCTACGCTGGTGCGGCTGGCGGTAGCGGCGGTATTCCTGCGCCACCTGGAAGAGATCCGGCCGGTCAGAAAACCCAATGTCAGCGGGCTGATCTTTCGCATCGCGCGCTTCCATCCGCTGTCGGGGGTGATCTTCGATATCGTCGGCGCCAGGAAAAGCGGGAAAGCGGTGGAGACAGCGGAGAAAACGGAAAGCGCGGACAGGGGTGATTCGAAGTGAGGAACGCTTTCTTCAGCGGTCAGCGGTGCCGGAATGGCATCTGTACAACAGGGGAAACTGCGATCGGACGCCAATGGTGTTGACACCATTGATTCCAAGCGACACTCGCCAGCGCCGGCGGGCTCTCCCTGGAGAAACCCTTGGCGCACAGTGGCTCCGGTTTCGGAAGGGAGAGCCCGCCGGCGCCAGCCACTGACGTCGGCCGCCAGATAAAAATAAAGGGGTCAGCCCCTCCTGATCCAGTCAGGAGGGGCTGACCCCTTTGCAACACATCAAGCGACCCGTGACGAACGCTTGCGGTCGTTTTCCTTCAATTCCTTCTTGCGCAGCCGGATGAAGTTCGGCGTGACTTCGACCAGTTCGTCGTCATCGATGAACTCCAGCGCCTGCTCCAGCGTGAAGCGGATGGGCGGCGTGAGCAGGATGTTCTCGTCCGAACCGGCAGCGCGGATATTGGTGAGCTGCTTGGCCTTGAGCGGATTGACCACCAGATCGTTATCGCGCGTGTGTATGCCGATGATCATGCCTTCATAGACCTGCTCGCCATGACCGATGAACATACGGCCACGCTCCTGCAGGCTGAACAGCGCATAGGCAAGCGCCTTGCCCGGTCCGTTGGAAATGAGCACCCCGTTCATCCGGTTACCGAAATCACCGGGCTTGACCGGTCCGTAATGCTCGAACACGTGATAGAGCAGACCGGTGCCCTGAGTAGCGGTGAGGAACTCGGTGCGGAAACCGATCAGGCCGCGCGCCGGGATGAGATAGTCGAGACGCACGCGCCCCTTGCCATCCGGCATCATATTGCGCAGTTCGGCGCCGCGTGAGCCGAGCTTTTCCATCACTCCGCCCTGATGCTGCTCCTCGACGTCGACGGTCAGCTGCTCATAGGGCTCCTGCCGCACACCGTCGACCTCGCGCAGGATCACCTCGGGGCGTGACACGCCGAGCTCGTAACCTTCACGGCGCATGTTCTCGATGAGGATGGACAGATGCAGCTCGCCGCGACCGGAGACGCGGAAGCGATCGGCGTCGCCGGTCTCCTCCACGCGCAGCGCGACGTTGTGGATCAGTTCCTTCTCCAGCCGCTCGCGAATCTGGCGCGAGGTCACATACTTGCCGTCCTGGCCGGCGAGCGGGGAAGTGTTGACCTGAAAAGTCATGCTGACGGTGGGTTCGTCCACGGTCAGCGGCGGCAGCGCTTCGACGCAGCTCGGATCGCACAGCGTATCGGAGATGCGCAGCGCTTCCACCCCGGTGAAGGCGACGATGTCGCCCGCACGCGCCTCGGCCACTTCGCGACGCTCCAGACCGAGGAAACCGAAGACCTGCAGGATACGCGCATTGCGCCGCTCGCCGTGGCGGTCGACCACCACTACCGGCATATTGCTGCGCGCGTAACCGCGGGCGATGCGTCCGATACCGATGACGCCGACGTAGCTGCTGTAGTCGAGCGAACTCACCTGCAACTGCAGCGGACCGGCGACGTCCACCGGCGGCGGCGGTACGCGATCGACGATCATCTGGAACAGCGGGTCCATATTGTCCGCCGGTGCGTTGGGATCGGTACCGGCGTAGCCATTCAGCGCCGAAGCGTAGATGACCGGGAAATCGAGCTGTTCGTCGTTGGCGCCGAGGCGGTCGAAAAGATCGAAGGTCTGGTCCAGCACCCAGTCGGGCCGCGCGCCGGGACGATCGATCTTGTTGATCACCACGATGGGCCTCAGACCGCGGGCAAGCGCTTTCTGCGTGACGAAGCGCGTCTGCGGCATCGGTCCGTCGACGGCATCGACCAGCAGCAAGACTGAATCGACCATCGACAATACACGCTCGACCTCGCCACCGAAGTCGGCGTGGCCGGGCGTGTCGACGATATTGATGTGATAACCGCGCCATTCGATGGCCGTGTTCTTGGCCAGAATGGTGATACCACGCTCACGCTCGATGGCGTTCGAATCCATCACCCGCTCCTGCGCTTCGCCACGTGTCTTCAGCGTGCCTGACAATTGCAGCAGCTTGTCGACGATCGTGGTTTTGCCATGATCCACGTGAGCGATGATCGCAATGTTCCGAAGCTGTTCGAGCATGAGTGTGTACCGGGTCGTTGGGATTCAGAATGCGCCGGATTGCAGGGCGCTACTTCGCCATGGCGTGAGCGCCACCATTTCTGCCACCGCGATGACCGCCCGGGCGTGCGGCAGGACGATTGCTGGTGCGCGCGCGAGCCGGTCCGCTGCCATGGTTCTTGCTGCCATAGCTGTTACCGTTGTTACCATTACCATTGCCATTGCCAGTACCGCGGCCGCCGCCATGCCCACTGGCGTGTCCGCTGGCATGTCCGCCGTATCCACTGCGGCTGCGCGGCTGACCCTGCGACTGCTGCGGACGACGGCCGTCGCGGCTCTCGCCACTGCCGCTGCCCGTGCGCGGACGGTTGCTGCGCGTCTCGTTTCTCGGCGCCTCGAAGCGCGCCGAAGCGCTCGGCTCGTAGCCCTGCAGAACCACCTTGGGCAGTTCCTGCTTGAGCAGGCGTTCGATGTCCTTGAGCTGCTTGCGTTCGTCCGCGCTGACCAGCGAGATTGCGGTACCGGTCATACCGGCACGACCGGTGCGTCCGATGCGATGGACATAGTCCTCGGGGACATGCGGCAGTTCATAGTTGACCACGTGCGGCAGCTGATCGATATCGATGCCGCGCGCCGCGATGTCGGTCGCCACCAGTACTCGCACGGCGCCACGCTTGAAATCCGACAGCGCCCGTGTGCGCGCGCCCTGGGTCTTGTTGCCATGAATCGCAGCGGTGCTCAGACCGTCACGTTCGAGCTGTCCGGCCAGGCGGTCGGCGCCATGCTTGGTGCGGGTGAATACCAGCACCTGCTGCCAATTCTGCGCACCGATCATGTACGACAGCACCTCACGCTTACGGTCGCGATCGACCGGATGCACGATATGCGAAATACGCTCCGCGGTCGCATTGCTGCGCGCCACTTCGATGTGCACGGGATTCTTGAGGATCTTCTCGGAAAGCGTCTTGATCTCACTGGAGAAGGTCGCCGAGAACAGCAGATTCTGCCGGTTGGCGGGCAGCAGCGTAATGATTTTCCGTATGGCGTGGATGAAACCCATGTCCAGCATGCGGTCGGCTTCATCGAGCACCAGGATTTCCACCTGCGAAAGATCGAGCGTCTTCTGCTCGACATGATCGAGCAGGCGTCCCGGCGTGGCGACGAGGATGTCCACGCCACGGCGCAGCGCATCGACCTGCGGGCGGAAGCCCACACCGCCGAAGATCGCGGCGGACTTGAGCGGCAGATACTTGCCGTAGGCAATGACGCTTTCCCTGACCTGCGCGGCAAGCTCACGCGTCGGGGTGAGCACCAGGGCGCGCACCGGCCGCTGACGACCGCCCGCAGGACGGTTCGCGCTCAGACGATGCAGCAACGGCAGGGTGAAACCGGCGGTTTTGCCGGTACCGGTCTGCGCGCCGGCGAGTACGTCCTTGCCGGAAAGAATGACGGGAATGGCCTGGCTCTGGACAGGCGTGGGCTCGCTGTAGCCTTGTTCGGACACAGCACGCAGCAGTTCGGCGCCGAGGCCGAGGCTGGAAAACGACATGGATGATAGACTCCTGTTGGCCTAGGTCGGCGCTTTAGCGCCAGACCGGTCATCTAGGCGGGATTGTTCAATGGTTCGGGGCGGGATCACCACGAAAGCCCGATGCAGAAGACCGGACTGCAGTGGGACAGGCGCGTAGTCTACAGGAAATGCAAGGCCGCGCACAAGAGAAGATAAACGCCGGGCAAATCGAGCGGCAAGCGCCGGCCCGGATCCGATCCCGGATCCGATCAAGGTCCGATACGATCAGGTGCCCGCATCCGGCGCCGAACGCAGACGCTTCTGTTTGCCGCGGCGCGTCTTCTCATCCACTCGCCGCTCCCGCGCCGCCATGCCCGGACGCGTGGGAATGCGCCGCCGGCGCTTCACCTCGACGGCGCGGATCAGCGCGCCCAGACGCGCCAGCGCCGCCTCGCGATTGCGTTCCTGCGTCCGGTGTTCCTGCGACTTGATCACGATGACGCCGCCGGCGGTGATGCGCTGATCGTTCAGCGCCAGCAGACGCGCCTTGCAGGCATCAGGGAGCGAGGAAGCGTTCACGTCGAAACGCAGGTGCACCGCGCTCGCGACCTTGTTGACATTCTGCCCGCCGGCCCCCTGGGCACGCACCGCCCTCAATTCGATCTCGCTTAAAGGGATGCACAGTGTCCGCGATATGCGCAGCATTTTCCGTCCTTTCCTGATCGTCCCGGAGCATCGTCCCGGAGCGCGGCCGAATCCGCTCCGATATCTGCTCCGGATTCGCTCCAGATTCGATCCGGACCCGCCCTGGATCCGGACTGGATTCGCCCGGCCGCGCCTCATGATAAGCGAATGATAACCGGCGACGGCCACGAACTGCCCCGCGCCGGCACGACTGCGCGGACGACCGTCTTCAACCGCGGCCGCGATGCTGCTATTCTGCAGCATAAGAACGCGGTATTCATCCCACTCGATCAGGCAACTTCGCCCCGCGGACGAGGTCAAAGCAGATATGAAAACCGTGAACATCGCTTTGCTGACTCTGGTCGCGACCCTGCTCGCCACGGGTTGTGCCAGCACGATGCCCAAAAACATTACGCAGGCTCCGGCTGAAGATCTGTCCGTTGCCGCGGTCCGGGCCGACATCACAGAGCACCTCGGCAGAACCGTGCGCTGGGGCGGCACGATCATCGACATCAATCACGATGAGGAAACCTCGCAGCTGGAAATCATCGCGCGCGATCTGCGTCGCGATGGCCGGCCCAGCGACGCGGACAGCAGCCCGGGCCGCTTCATCGTGGAGGCGGACGGCTTCCTCGACCCGGCCATCTTCACCCTCGGGCGCGAAATCACCGTATTCGGCACCGTCACCGGCGCGGCCCAAGGCCAGCTCGGCTCACGCAGCTACAGCTACCCGGTGGTGCAGTTGCAGGAGTATCAGTTGTGGCGGCGCCTGGACGCCAGGGATTACCCGCCCGGCTACCGCGTCTACTATTACGATCCGTTCTATCCCTGGGGCGGCTACTACTCTCCCTATCAGCGGCCCTGGCCACCCCACCAGCCGCTGCCCAGTCGGCCGAACATACTGAGAAGCAGGTGAGCACCATGCGCATGATTACGACGGCCATGCCCGCCGCGATTGCCGCCGTGATCGTCATGGTGCTGTCGGCCTGCGCGGGCAACCCGCGTTTCGACCGCGATCAGTACGAGGAAGCCATCACGCCGGCGCAGGCCGCTGGCAACGCCGACACGCTGCAGGGCCAGGGCGTGCTCTGGGGCGGCCTGATCATCGCCGCCAGCAATCTGGAAAACCATGGTGAAATCGAAGTGCTGGCCTATCCGCTCGATCGCAGGCAGCAGCCCGATACCTCCCGCACGCCGCTGGGACGCTTCATCATCAGCACCGACGACTATCTGGAAACGATCGACTACGCCGAAGGCCGGCTGCTCACCGCCGCCGGCAGGCTGAGCACCACACGGGAGGGGCGTATCGGCGATGCCCGCTACGTCTATCCGGTGCTGGAAACCGCGGCGGAACACATCGAGCTGTGGCCCAGCGACGGCCGTGTGCGCAGCGAACCTCGCTTCAACTTCGGACTCGGCATCATGTTCGGCCGCTGATCGGCCGTGCCGGCAGGCAGCATCATCAATAATCATAATCATCACGGCTAATCACCACAGGGGGACAGACCATGCATTACACGAAACGTTATCCGCTGGCATTGATTCTGCTGTTGCTGCTGTGGCCGCTGGCCGGCGCCGCGCATACGCATCTCGACCGCTCGGAGCCGGCCGACGGAGCCGCACTCGACAGCGCGCCCGCCACGGTAAAACTGTGGTTCTCCAGCCGCATCGAGCCGGAGTTCAGCCGCATCGAAGTGGTCAATGCCGACGGCGCACAGGTGGAAAAGGGCAAGCCGACCGCCAGCAGCAACAAGCGCGAGCTCGAAATCGACCTCAACGAGGGACTGGCGTCCGGCACTTACCAGGTCAACTGGAACGTCGTCGCGCGCGACGGCCACCGCCAGCGTGGCGCCTTCAGTTTCAGCGTGAAATAAAACCGCCTTGGACGCCGGCTCGTATCCCGGTTCCTATCCAGGCATTGCCGAAACCGCTTTCGGCGCGCTCGATCTGCTCGGGATCGCCCTGCTCGCCGGCATCGCCGGCGCAGGGCTGTATCTGATCGCACGCCCGCTGCGCCAGAGCGGCCAGTTTCCACGGCTCGATGTCTTCTTCGCCGTGGCGCTGGCGGCGCTGTTCGTCGCCAGCGGCGCCGACCTGCTGTGGCGCACGGCGGCGCTGACCGATCTGCCGCTGCGCGAGGCCTGGCGCCACGCGCCGCTCGTGCTGAGCGGCAGCGATTACAGCGTCTTCTGGTACCTGCGCGTCGCCGCCATCGCCGCCCTGGCCATCCTCTGGTGGTTGGGGCGGCAGCGCAGTCCCTGCACCGCACACGCCGCCGGGGCTGTCTCCGTCCTGCTGATCGCGCTCACGGTCAGCGCCACCGGGCATGCCGGCGAGAACGGTCCCTTCACCCTGTTCGCCCTCTCGAACACGCTGCACATCGCGGCCGGCTGCCTGTGGGGCGGCATGATCATCATCTACGCCTTCGCCGTCGCACCGTACATGCGCGGCGGCCGGGTGGCGGCGGCCGCGGTGGCGGAATCGGCGCAACGCCTGTCGACGCTCGCCGCGCTGGCGCTGGCGACGGTGCTCGCCACCGGCATCTACAATGCCTGGATGCTGCTCGGCGGCATCGCCGCGCTGTGGAGCAGCGATTACGGCCGCCTGCTGCTGCTCAAGCTGCTTTTCGTCGCCCTGATGATGGCGGTCGGCCTGCACAACCGCAGCTCCGCCGTGCCTGCCATCCGCGCCTGGGCGCAGCCGCCGTTATTGTCACCGGCGGCCGATGCGCCGCTCGCCCGTCTCCAGCGCCTGCTGCGCGCCGATACCCTGCTTTTCCTGCTCGTTCTGCTGTGCGCCGCGGCTCTCGGCAATACCACGCCGGCGACTCATCTCTAGCAGCCGGGTCCGGACCCGGACCCAACCCGGACGCCGCCATCGACAAGAGGACCATGCTCATGACCGAGAAAGACAGACAGGATCACTCCCCCAAGCCGGTGTCGGCCGACGACGAGGAGCTGCGCCTCCGCCTGAGCCCGCGGCAATACGAAGTCACCCGCTGCGACGCCACCGAACCGCCGTTCGACAATGAATACTGGGACGAAAAGCGCGCCGGCATCTACGTGGACGTGGTCAGCGGCGAACCGCTGTTTGCCTCCGTCGACAAATTCGACTCGGGCAGCGGCTGGCCGAGCTTCAGCCGGCCGCTGGAAGCGGAGCGCATCGTCGAACGCCACGATCTCAAATTCGGCATGCGCCGCATCGAGGTGCGCAGCCGCGACGGCGACTCCCACCTCGGCCATGTCTTCCCCGACGGTCCGGCCCCGACCGGGCTGCGTTACTGCATCAACTCGGCTTCCCTGCGCTTCATTCCGCGGGAAGCGCTGGAACGCGAGGGCTACGGACGTTACCTGGCGCTGTTCTCCTGATGCCTGCCTCCTCACCGGTATTGCATCGGTGTCTATTACATTGGCATCGATAGTGCTTTAAAATTCGGGCATGAATGGAGAGGATGAAGGGGGCTAGCAGCACATGAGTGAACAACGCGATTACAAGGTCATCTGCCAATCGTCGCTGGGCGTCGAGCTGGAAGAAGAAGAATGCCGCATCCTCACCGATGCGATGCAGGTACGCCACCTGGAAGACGGTGAACTGCTGGTCAAGGAAGGCGAAGCCGACAACACCCTGTTCGTGCTGACGGAAGGCAAGCTCGCCGTCACCGGCACCGTGCTCGGCCAGGAGATCGTGGTCTACACCATGAAAACGGGCGAATGCGCCGGCACCCGCGCTTTCGTCGACCGCACACCGCGCAAGGCCACACTGCGCTCCGTCGGCAAGACCACCGTCTACAGCATTACGCCCGATGCCTTCGAGGGTCTGCTCGACAACCACCCGCGCATCGTCTACAAGGTCATGCGCGCGCTGTTCCGGATCACCCACACCAACCTGATGCGCATGAATCTGGAAAGTCAGGAACTGGTCAACTACGTCTCCAAGGTACGCGGCCGCTACTGAACGAAAGGCCTTGGCCTTTTCGAGTCCACCCCGCCGACGCTGACCACTGATGATGTCACGCTGTCAGTGGTCCTGCGTCGCCGGGTATTTCTCCTCAGGACAGAGCGCCTACAGCCCTGAAAAGAAGGGCCCGGCGCCGCCCGGGACGATATCGCAGGACAAGGCAAATTACCGCCAATCGCTTGGCAAGCGCCCAGCAAACACTCGCCAGCGTCGGCGGGGTCTCCCTGGATAAACCGTTGGCGCGCAGCGGCTCCCGTGTTTCGGAAGGGAGACCCCGCCGACGCCGACCACTGACATTACTCCCCGAAAGCAACGCGGAAACACAAACCGCCGCTTGTACTCTCAACGCGCGATAGACGCCAGCAGGCGTTCACCGAGTTCCCTCATCGTTCGCAGCCGTTCTTCATCGTAAGCCAGCGCCGGCACCCTGCCCCATACCGGTGCCGGCCAGGCTGCATCGCTGCGATAGCGCACGATGTGATGCAGATGGAGCTGAGGCACGACGTTGCCGAGCGCGGCGATGTTGAGCTTGTCCGGGCGCAGCCCCGCCGCCAGACCGGCAGCCAGATGCGAGGACTCGTGCATGAGCTGATGCTGGTCGGCGCTGTCGAGCTGGTGGATCTCGCTGATCTCCGCTCGCGCCGGCACCAGGATGAACCAGGGATAGTTGGCGTCTTTCATCAGCAGCAACAGGCACAGTGGAAAAGCGCCGAGCTCGATGGTGTCCGCGCGCAGACGCGGGTGCAATTCAAACACGGGATGAGCGCGCCCGGCCCCGCGTCTTCATCGACGCCTTGCCACCCGCGCGGCGGCCGCTCGCCGCCCGTGGCGCGGCGCCGCGGGGCAGGGGCGGCAGCCCGGTATGCTGCGTCAGCATGCGACCGCGCTTCGCCGTCACTGCGGCGCCCTGTCGCGACGGTGCGCCCTCGGTGTCTTTCGGCTGCCATGTCGGAATCAGGTGATGCTTGCCGTTGCCGATCAGGTCGGCGCGTCCCATGCGCTTCAGCGCCTCGCGCAGCGCCGGCCAGTTGGCCGGATCGTGATAGCGCAGAAACGCCTTGTGCAGGCGGCGGATCTTCAGCCCCTTGGGGATGCTGACCTCCTCGCTTTCCCGGCCGACCTTGCGCAGCGGATTCCTGCCGCTGTGATACATCGCGGTGGCAAGCGCCATCGGCGAGGGCAGGAAAGTCTGCACCTGGTCGGCGCGGAAGCCGTTGCGCTTGAGCCACAGCGCCAGCTCCAGCATGTCCTCGTCGCGCGTGCCCGGATGCGCGGCGATGAAATACGGGATCAGATACTGTTCCTTGCCCGCCTCGCGCGAATAGCGGTCGAACAGCGCCTTGAAGCGGTCATAGGCGCCCATGCCGGGCTTCATCATCTTCGACAGCGGACCCTGCTCGGTATGCTCGGGTGCGATCTTGAGGTAACCGCCGACGTGATGCGTCACCAGCTCCTTCACATAGGCGGGAGAACGCACGGCGAGGTCATAGCGCAGGCCCGAGGCGATCAGGATCTTCTTCACGCCCGGCAGGGCCCGCGCCTTGCGGTAAAGCTGGATCAGCGCGGAATGATCGGTGTTCAGATTGGAGCAGATGTCCGGATAGACGCAGGACAGGCGCCGGCATGCCGATTCGATCTCCGCGCTTTTGCAGGCGATGCGGTACATATTGGCGGTCGGCCCGCCCAGATCCGAGATCACGCCGGTGAATCCGGGCACGGTATCGCGGATGGTCTCGATCTCGCGCAGGATGGAGGATTCGGAACGACTCTGGATGATGCGCCCCTCGTGCTCGGTGATCGAGCAGAAAGTACAGCCACCGAAGCAGCCGCGCATGATGTTGACCGAGAAGCGGATCATCTCGTAGGCCGGAATATTGGCGTCACCGTAGACGGGATGCGGCAGCCGCTTGTAGGGCAGATCGAACACCGCGTCCATCTCCGTGGTGACGAGCGGAATCGGCGGCGGGTTGATCCATACCTCGCGATCGCCATGGCGCTGCACCAGCGCGCGCGCATTGCCGGGATTGGTCTCCAGGTGCATGACGCGCGAAGCATGCGCATAGAGCACCCGATCGCCGCGCACCGCCTCGTACGAGGGCAGGCGCACCACCGTGCGGCCGCGGTCGCGCCGCGCGATATGACGCGACATGCGCACCACCTGCGTACCGTCGGCGCCGTTGGTGGCGTCGCCCTTATCGCTGGCGCAGGCCGGACCGGCGGCGGCGCCCATCGCATACGGATCGGGGATGGCGTCGATGCGGCCGGGCTCGTCGATGCGCGTGGAATCGAGCTCGATCCAGTCCGGCGGCACACCGCGGCGGACGAACGCCGTGCCGCGGATATCGTGCAGGGCGGATACCGGCTCGCGCGCGGCGAGCCGGTGCGCGATCTCGATTATCTGGCGTTCGGCGTTGCCGTACACCAGCAGATCGGCGCGCGCATCGAGCAGCACCGAGCGCCGGACCTGATCGGACCAGTAGTCGTAGTGCGAGATGCGCCGCAGGCTCGCTTCGATGCCGCCGATGATCAGCGGCACGTCGCCGAAGGCTTCGCGGCAGCGCTGGGAATAAACGATCACCGCGCGGTCGGGGCGACGCCCCGCCTCGCCGCCCGCCGTATAGGCATCGTTGCTGCGGATGCGGCGATCGGACGTGTAGCGGTTGACCATCGAATCCATATTGCCCGCCGTCACGCCGAAGAAAAGATTCGGACGGCCGAGCGCGGAGAATGCCTCGGCGCTGTGCCAGTCGGGCTGGGCAATGATGCCGACACGGAAACCCTGCGCCTCCAGCGTCCGCCCGATCACCGCGGCGCCGAAGCTCGGATGATCGACGTAGGCGTCGCCGCTCACCAGGATTACATCGCAGGAATCCCAGCCGAGCTCGCCCATTTCCTCGCGCGACATCGGCAG
Source organism: uncultured Chromatiales bacterium (assembly GCA_964388175.1). Lineage (GTDB taxonomy): Bacteria > Pseudomonadota > Gammaproteobacteria > SZUA-140 > SZUA-140 > JAITWN01. Next base: position 16,454 of record CAYLYS010000018.1, read on the forward strand.
AAACGGCGCCGTGCCGAAGCGGGCGGCCCAATGCTTGCGTCGGGAGAACAGCGGCTGCGGAGAATCGGACTTCATGTGAGCGGGCATCTGTTGCAAACAAAACCGGACCGCGCCTGATCTGACCGGCGGGGCGGCAGCCGGTCAGATCATTCGTGGGCGAAACTCTTGATGATATAGCCGCCGGACTTCTCGTCCAGGGCCAGTTCGAGCAGCTTGCGTGTCTGCGCTTCCTCCAGCAGGCGGCCAAAGGTGCGAAAACCGTGATAGGCCTCGTTGAACCCGGGATTGCGGCGCTTGATCGCCTGCTTCACCATCGATCCCCAGACCTTGTCCTCCTCACCACGCTCCTCGAACAGATCCTCGACCGTTTCCAGCACCAGATCGACCGCGCGCTGGCGCTTTTCCTCCTCACCGGGTTCCGGCTCCGGCTCGGTCGCCGGCGCATCGGCGACCGCCGCCACATCGGCGACGTCACCACTCTGTGCCACCTGCTTGCCGCCGCGCGTTCTGCGCCGCGCCTTGGCCTTGGCCTGCTTCTCGGTGTCGCGCACCAGATCGTCGTAGAAAATGAATTCGTCGCAATTGGCGATGAGCAGATCGGAGGATGACTGTTTCACGCCGACGCCGATCACCAGCTTGTTGTTCTCGCGCAGCTTGCTGACCAGGGCCGAGAAATCCGAATCGCCGCTGATGATGACGAAGGTGTCGACATGCGACTTGGTGTAACACAGGTCGAGCGCATCGACGACCATGCGGATGTCGGCGGAATTCTTGCCGGACTGGCGCACATGCGGAATCTCGATCAACTCGAAGGCCGCCTCGTGCATGGAGCGGCGGAAATCCTTGTAGCGCTCCCAGTCACAATAGGCTTTCTTGACGACGATATTGCCCTTGAGCAGGATACGTTCGATCACCTTGCGGATATCGAAAGCGGAGTAGCGCGCGTCGCGCACACCGAGAGCGACGTTCTCGAAGTCACAGAACAGCGCCATACTGCGGGTCTTACCTGAATGATTCAAACGGCGGCACTCACATGCGGTTGGGCGGACTTGTCCCAGCGGTAGACGCGCATGGGCGGCGCATTGCGCAGCTCCATGCTCACATCGGGGGTGCCGATCAATTCGCGCCCGAGACGGGCGACCTGACTGCGGAACTGATAGGCGACGAAGCGGCCGTCGTCGGCGAGCGAAGACCACATGGCGCGCAGTATGGCGCGTCCGGTCGCCGCCGGCAATGTGGAAAACGGGATGCCGGAGACCACCACATCGGGCTTGCCCAGACCGTACTCGGCAAGAATGCGTTCGATATCGAGCGCGCTGCCGACATGATTGATCAGACGCTTGTCGTTGATGTCATGCAGACGCGCGGAAAAATCGGGATTGATTTCGATGGTCAGAAGACGCCCGTTCGCCGGCAGGGCGCGCAGCATGGCGCGCGTCGTTCCGCCCGTTCCCGGTCCGAGTTCGATCACCAGGCGGGCACTGTGAATGTCGGCCGTGCGCACGATGCGCTGTTCGAGAAAACGGGAACTGGGAATCACCGAACCGACCAGTTCGGGATTGTCGAGAAAGCCTTTGAAGAACGCTACGCTGTCTGGGGTTTTACGGGATATCCGTTTGCGAGACACCACTTTTTCAGTCACCTTGCACCCGTCCCTATCCGTCGTCCTGTCTCCGCGACCCGCGTCCCCTGAGGGCGGAGTCGCCCCGGAAATCCAGCATACAGGCTTAACAGACTGTACTGACTGAGGCATCAAATCAAGTACCCGCTCCAAAAAAAACCCCGCCTTTCGGCGGGGTTTCGCAATACGCTCAGCGAAGCAACAGGTGCTCAGAGCGGCTTAACGTTCTCAGCAGAGGGACCCTTCGGACCCTGCGTCACTTCGAACTGCACCTTCTGACCTTCGGCCAGGGACTTGAAACCGGTACCCATAATGGCGGAGTGATGCACGAACACATCCTTGCCACCATCTTCAGGCGTAATGAATCCGAAGCCCTTGCTATCGTTGAACCACTTGACTGTTCCTGTAACCACGAGATACCTCTCTTCGACGTTGAATGCGATGGCTTGCAGTTCTTCTTGTGAAGGCGTGATTGCGGAGGGTCTTCCAGTACATAGGGAGGGCTACCGAATTACCAACAAGAACGAAAGCTGCAACGGGGTCACTATACACAACCACCACCCGAAAGCAATAAATATTTTCCAACTTTGCAATATGCTGATGTCCTGATACTTTTGGCGCTGCCGACAATCGTCCACAATCGCAAGCCAGATCATAGTCATGACAAGCAAACGACAAGCAGGCGCCGCGCTGCGCTCGACACTGATCACCATCGCCATCATGGTGATCGCCCTGGCATTCGCCGCCACCCTGCTGCCGCGCGGCTTCAGCGACGATCTCTCGCGCGTCGGTCAGGGTCGCGCCGCCATCGTCCTGATCCACAACAAGGAAGCCGTATACAGCCTGGAGCTGATGACACTGCTCAACCGGATCCGCGCCGATTACGAAGACCGCGTGGAATTTCTGGCGGTCGATTCGGCAACCGAAACCGGGCGGCGCTTCGCCGCCCTGCACGGTGTCGACGACAGCCTGGCGCTGCTGCTCCGCGGCGACGGCACGCGCCTGGCCGTCATCGACAACGTTCGTGACGAAACCGCCTTGCGCAGCGCCATCGATCACCATCTCCCGCCCGGATCCTGAAAGCGCGCGGCGCCGCGCCGCATCCGCCGGCGACCGCGCCGCCCAAACGCCGTACGCGCAAACCCGTAACGCCCGCGCCCAATCCGCCGCCGCGGTTTACAGCATCGCGCCGCGATGACAAGATGGAACGGCAACGCTGCTCCACTGCTCGTTATTCAGGCATAGCCGGATTCGCACTCCGCTTTCCGGCAACGATCCCCGCCAGGAGGCGATGCGATGAATCTCGACGAACTGGAAAAAACGGCAGCCGCCCTGGTTGCGCCCGGACGCGGACTGCTGGCAATGGATGAAAGCACGCCGACCTGCGGCAAGCGCCTGAAGGCCGTGGGTGTGGAAAACACGAGCGAAAATCGCCGGCGCTATCGCGAACTGCTGCTTGGCAACGCCGACATCGGCAACTACATCAGCGGCGCCATCCTCTACGACGAAACCATCCGCCAGACCAGCAGTGACGGCACGCCCTTCGCCAGGCTGGCGGAAAAACACGGCGTCATCCCCGGCATCAAGGTCGACACCGGCGCCAAGGATCTCGCCGGACATCCCGGCGAAAAAATCACCGAAGGGCTCGACGGCCTGCGCGAGCGGCTGCAGGAATACCGCGGCATGGGCGCGCGCTTCTGCAAATGGCGCGCGGTCATCACCATCGGCGAAGGCCTGCCGAGCCGCAACTGCATCGAAGTCAACGCTCATGCGCTGGCGCGCTACGCCGCGCTGTGCCAGGAAGCGGCCATGGTGCCGATCGTGGAACCGGAGGTGCTGATCGACGGCGACCACTCCCTCGAACGCTGCTATGAAGTCACGCTCGAAACCCAGTACGCGGTATTCCGTGCCCTGCACTGCCAGGGCATCCACCTGCCCGGCATCGTGCTCAAACCGAGCATGGTCATCGCCGGCAAGCAGTGTCCGAAGAAAATAGCGCCCGATGTGGTGGCGCGCTGGACCATCCGCTGCCTGCGCAACGCCGTTCCCGCGGCGGTGCCCGGCATCGCCTTCCTGTCCGGCGGCCAGGGCGACGAGGAAGCGACCGCCCATCTCAACGCCATGAACGTGATCGGTCGCGAAGACTGCCTGCCCTGGCGCCTGACCTTCTCCTACGCCCGCGCGCTGCAGAATCAGGCGATGGAAAAATGGGCGGGCAAAGACGAGAACGCCGCGGCGGCGCAGCGCATTCTGCTGCATCGCGCACGCTGCAACAGCGCGGCGAGCGCGGGTGAATACAGCGCCGCCATGGAGCGGGAAAAACCGGATTGAACCGCGCCCATCCTCAGCAGGAGGATGGGCGCGGCTGCCGGGACACCGTGCATCAGGGCGCGATGCAGCGGTAAACGTCGAAAGTCTGCCGCCCCGCCTCGGGCTCGGTGACCGGTACCACGGTATCGCCGCCGAGCTGTGCGGCGGCATTGCGCGCCAGCGCGGCGAGCTCGGTGCGTACTTTCTCCTCCTTGCGGCGGAAGCCGCCGATATCCGCCTTGAGCACTGACGTGGTCACGCCGACCTTGGTGCACGAAGCCACCTCGGCGGCGCTCAACAAGCGCGCCTTCTCACCCTCCGGCGTCAGCTTGACCCAGGCGCAGCCTTGCAGCAGCAGCGCGGCGCACACACCGGCCATGATCGCTTTCTTCATCATCACTTCTCCAGCATTCGGGAAAAATTCATGCGCCCGGAAACGGGCGCTGATCCATGGGCACGTAATCGGTCTCGCCCGGGCCGGTATAGATCTGGCGCGGGCGCAGAATGCGGCTCTGCGGATCGTCGTGCTGCTCCTTCCACTGCGCGATCCAGCCCGGCACCCGCCCGATGGCGAAGCAGACGGTGAACATATTGGTCGGAATACCGATCCCGCGCAGCAGAATGCCGCTGTAGAAATCGACGTTGGGATACAGCTTGCGCTCGATGAAATAAGGGTCGGCGAGCGCAAGCTCTTCCAGGCGCCGCGCGATGTCGAGCAGCGGATCGCGCTGCCTGAGGTTGCCGAGCACCTTGTCGCACAGCCGCCGCAGCACCTGTGCGCGCGGATCGAAACTGCGGTAGACGCGGTGGCCGAAGCCGTACAGACGGAAGGGATTGTCCCGGTCCTTGGCGTCGCGCAGGCACTGTTCCGGCGTCAGTCCGCCCTGGTGGATGCGTTCGAGCATGTGGATCACTTCGACGTTGGCGCCGCCGTGCAGAGGCCCCCACAGCGCCGACACGCCGGCGGCGCAGGAAGCGAACAGATTGGCGCGCGCCGAGCCCACCACCCGCACCGCCGTGGTACTGCAGTTCTGCTCGTGATCGGCATGCAGGATGAAAATCAGATTGAGCGCTTCCTCGATCTCCGGCGATGCGATGTACTGCCGGTACGGCAGCGAGAACATCATGTGCAGAAAGTTGGCGCAGTAGCGCAGGTTCGGATCGGGATAGATGAACGGCAGCCCGCGCGAGCGCCGATACGAAAATGCCGCGATGGTGCGCACCTTGCTGATCAGCCGCGCGGCCGCCTCGACCAGCTGGTCGGGCTGATCGACGTCGAGGAACTCGCGGTGGACGCAGGCGAGATTGCTCAGCGAAGCCGACAGGATCGCCATCGGCGGCGCGGCGGCGGGAATGTGCTGGAACTGCGCCTTCAGGCCCTCGTGCAGCAGCTCGTTGGCGGTGAGCCGCTCGCGGAAATCGGCCAGCTCGGCCGGCGACGGCAGGCGGCCGAATATCAGCAGCCAGGCGGCTTCGACGAAACTCGGCTCACGCTCGAACTGCTCGATCGGGATGCCGCGATAGCGCAGCATGCCGCGATCGCCGTCGACCCAGGTGATGCCGCTCTTGCAGATCGCGGTATTGGCCAGCGCCGGATCATAGCTGGTCAGCCCGGTCTGCGCCCGCAGCTGCGAAATATCGATCGACAGGCTGCCATCCGTACCGGCCACGAGCGGCAGCTCGATACGCCGCTCCCCCACCGTCAACACCGCCTTGTCGCTCATGCCGACTCTCTCTCGTTCGCCAATGGCTGTCCGTCAGTGGGCGTGCCCACCGGCGCCATGGGCATGCCCATGCGCAATCTCTTCCTCGCTCGCCTCGCGCACCGCCACCACTTCGATGTCGAAACTGAGCGTCCGTCCCGCCAGCGGGTGATTGGCATCCACATCGAGGGTCTTCAGCCCGACCTTGGTCACGACCACGGTACGCTGACCCTCGCTGGTGTTCACCTGCACGGTCATGCCGGGCTTGAAATCGACGCGGCGCTTGCCCGCGCCGACGACATGACTTTTCGATATGCGCTGCTGGGCATTCTCCCGACGCGGGCCGTAAGCCTGTTCGGGCGCCAGCGTGACCTCGATGCGCTCTCCCGCACTCTTGCCGACAAGCGCCTCCTCCAGTACCGGAAACAGGCCGTGGTGGCCGTGCAGATAAAGCAGCGGCTCGCCGGCGCGGGAATCCTCGATCAGGCCCGCACCCGCCTCGCTCAGTCGATAATGAAAACTCACCACCCGGTTTTTCTCGATCAGCATGCGCTTCTCCATTGTTTCAGACCATGCCGGCGCGCCATACCTTTCAGTCACCCGTCAGTCAGGAGCGCCGCATCAAAAACCGGATTATAGAGCAAGGGGGGCCGACGAAACGATGGCATGCGGAAAGCGCGCCGCGCGCAGGGACGGTGGCGGCGAAAAGCCGCTTTTCGCCCGTGCCTGTCCCGAATGAGCCCCGGACTGCGAAGCCTTGCCGCCGGATGACCGCGGGGGAAGGTCGCGCAGCGGATCAATCGTCCCCGGGCGTCGCCCCGTTGTCCCGGATCAGGCCCAGCAATGCCGCGCCGTAGCGTTCGAGCTTCTTCTCGCCGACGCCGTCGATGCCGGCAAGCATCTCCAGGTCGCGCGGACGCAGCGCCGCAATGGCGACCAGCGTGCGATCATGGAAGATGACGTAGGCCGGCACCGACTGCTGGCGCGCCTGTTCGCTGCGCCACTGCTTGAGGCGCCCGAGCAGGGAATCGTCGGCCGGCGGCAGCGCGGCCGCCGGCGCGGCGGTGCGGCGGCTGCGCGCCGGCTTGGTCACCCGCCGCATCTCGATGCTCGCCTCGCCCTTGAGCACCGGCCGGCTGGCCTCGGTCAGACGCAGCGCGCCATAGGCGGCATGATCCGCCCGGACATAGCCGAGCGCGACCAATTGACGGAAGATTCCGCGCCAGGCCGTTTCATCGACATCGGCTCCCAGCCCGAACACCGACAGCTTATCGTGCTGCCATTGCCTGACGCGCTCGGTCTCCCGCCCACGCAGCACATCGATCAGATGCGCGGCGCCGAAGCGCTGGCCGGTGCGGTAAATACATGACATGGCCTTGCGTGCCGCCTCCGTGGCATCCCAGGTTTCAGGCGGCGACAGACAGGTATCGCAATTGCCGCATGGCGTACTCGCCTCGCCGAAATACTCCAGCAGGCGCACACGCCGGCAGGACGCGGTTTCACACAAACCGAGCAGCGCGTCGAGCTTGGCGACGGAGACGCGGCGATACGCCTCGCTGCCTTCGGACTGATCGATGAGGCGGCGCTGCTGCACGACGTCACCGAGACCATAGACCATCCAGGCGTCGGCGGGCGTACCGTCACGGCCGGCGCGCCCGGTTTCCTGGTAATAGCCTTCGATACTCTTGGGCAGATCGAGATGCGCGACGAAACGCACATCGGGCTTGTCGATGCCCATGCCGAAAGCGATGGTGGCGACGATGACGATACCGTCCTCGCGCTGGAAGCGCGCCTGATGCTCCGCTCGTTCGGCGGCGCCCATGCCGGCGTGATAAGGCAGCGCGCGCACGCCCTGCGTCGCCAGCCAGGCCGCGGTCTCGTCGACCTTGCGCCGTGACAGACAGTAGACGATGCCGGCATCGCCCGGATGCTCCTCGCGGATGAAGCGCAGCAACTGGGTGCGCGCATCGCGCTTGTCTTCCACGGTATAGCGGATGTTGGGACGATCGAAGCTGGAAACGAACACGCGCGCCTCGCCGAGGGCGAGCTGGCGCACGATCTCGACGCGCGTCTGCGGATCGGCGGTGGCGGTGAGCGCGATGCGCGGCACGTCGGGGAAGCGCTCGTGCAGAATCGACAGCTGCATGTACTCGGGACGGAAATCGTGCCCCCATTGCGACACGCAATGGGCCTCGTCGATGGCGAAGAGTGCGATGCGGCCGCGGTCGAGCAGATCGAGCATGCGCGGCATCAGCAGACGCTCGGGCGCGACATAGAGCAGATCGAGCTCGCCGGCGAGCAGCGCCGTTTCGACCGCCCGCACGCCCGCGGCGTCCAGCGATGAATTGAGGAATGCCGCGCGCACACCGAGCTGGCCGAGCGCGGCGACCTGATCCTGCATCAGCGCGATCAGCGGCGACACCACCACCCCGGTGCCGGGGCGCAGCAGCGCCGGCAACTGGTAGCACAGCGATTTGCCGCCGCCGGTCGGCATCAATACGAGGGCGTCGCCACCGTCGAGCAGATGGTTGACGATCTCATCCTGGGCACCGCGGAAAGCGGAATGGCCGAATACCGAATGCAGCGTCGCCAGCGCGCCCGCACCTGATCCATTCCCCGATCCGTTCCCGGACCCATTCCCGGATCCATTCCCGGACTCATTCCCGGACTCATTCCGGGCGCCGTGCCGGGTTTCGCCGGAAGTACGCATCACATCTCCACCCGCCACGGCTCCAGTTCCAGGGTCTGCACGCGACCGCCCTGCACCACGACGAAACCGCCGTGGCGCGAATGTCCGTCGCCGGTGAATTCGAAGCGATATTGGCGCCAGAACGTCAGCTGACCGTCATCGCGGCGACGCAGGCGCAGCCGTTGCAGCACCACGGTATCGTCGAGCAGCGACAATCCGAGCATATCGCAGCGCCGCCGTGCCGCGGTACGCGCCTGCTCCAGCGCGCGCATGGCATCGTACCAGCACCAGGCAATGCCGGCGATCAGCAACAGTCCGATGATTCCCGTGGTCGTCATGCCCGCCATCCTAGCATGATGATGCCGGGCATGATGGTGCCGGGCATGACAGCGCTGGAGGCGAAGGCAGCAGGCATGACGACGCCGGTTCGCCGTACCGCGAGTTTTCCGCGGCGGGCGTTTTACGTATCATGGTGATCTCTTTACGCCGTCCATCGAAGGTGAAAAATGACACAGTGCCCCTGCGGTTCAGCGCTGAGCTACGAAGCCTGCTGCGAACCGATCATCCTCGGCGCCACGCCCGCCGCCACACCGGAAGCGCTGATGCGCTCACGCTACACTGCCTTTTCCCGCCAGGCGCTCGCCCACCTGAAGGAAAGCCTGCATCCCGATTCCCGCGCCGATTACGACGAAGCGGGCGCGCAGCGCTGGGCCGAGGATTCGGAATGGCTGCAGCTCGAAGTGGTGGACAGCAGCGGCGATGAGGAGGAAGGCCAGGTCGAATTCATCGCCACCTACCGCCGCAAGGGCGTCAAGCACGTGCATCATGAAAACGCGCACTTCGTCCGCCACAAGGACCGCTGGTATTACATGGACGGCGACATGGTCACCCCCGGCACCGTGCGCAGAGAAGGGCCGCGCGTCGGCCGCAACGACCCCTGCCTCTGCGGCAGCGGCAAGAAATACAAGAAGTGCTGCGGCTGAAAACCGCGGCGCCGTCCCGACCCGCCATGCATGCAGCGAGGCCCCCATGTTCATCGCCATGAACCGCTTCAGGATCGTCAGAGGAAAAGAGGACGAATTCGTCGACCTGTGGCGGCAGCGCGAAAGCCACCTCGATGGGGTACCGGGTTTTCGCGAGTTTCATCTGCTGCGCGGCCCGGGCAGTGAGGACCATACCCTCTTCGCCTCCCATTCGGTATGGGAATCGCGCACCGCCTTCGAAGACTGGACGCGCTCGGAAGCTTTCCGCAAAGCGCATGCCGGCGCCGGCGCCCGGCGCGAAATCTACCTCGGCCCTCCCCACTTCGAAGGCTTCGACGCGGTGCTCTGAAACCGGACCCGAGTCCGAACGGAATCCGAACGGACTCGGCCCCGATCCCGCTCGGATCCGGCGCGCGGCCTGCTTCCGCCCGCGCGGAACGACCCGCGCAACTTGCAAATCATGGAAATATCTGGAATTATTCCAGCACGCAGGCACTCACTGAAAATCCGGTCGAACCAGGACTTGCGGACACGGCGCGCGCCCGTCGCGCGAGCGCGGAGCGCCGCACCGAGCCCCCTGGCCGACAACCCTCCCAAAACGACGACGAACCTGAGGAACAGAGGCGATGATATCCATTCAGAAACTGCTCAACCGTGTGCCCGGCATCGAAACGGCTCACGCGCATTGCGATATTCCCTGCAAGATCTATGACCCCGGCACCGCGCTGATCGCCGCCGTCTCGGTGGTGCGGATGATGGACATCATTCACGAAGTCGCCGCCAAGGCCGATGCCGATCCAGTTTCCAAGCACAACACCCTGTCGCGCAACATCGCCATCAAGGAACTCGAAGCGGAGAAGGTGAAATCGGAGATCCGCACCATCTGGGGCGATTATTTCAAGGCGCCGCAGATCGAGAAATATCCGGAGATCCATGATCTCACCCACAAGATCATGCAGGCAGGCAGCGCCTGCAAGCAGGACGTGCACCGCGCCGACGGCGAGAAGCTCGTCGAGCTGGTGAACCGCTTCGCCGAGATCTTCTGGGCGACCAAGGATGTCAAGACGGTCCGCCGCGCCTGCCCCTACCCGCCGAGCCTGGAAGTCGTCTATCCCGCGCTCTGAACGCAGCGCCAGCCGGGCCGCCTGGCTCGGCTGGCGCATCATTCGCGTGCACGGTCGCAGCATGGCGCCTTTGCTCGCCGACGGCGATCATGTGCTGCTCAAGCGCTACGGCCGGTTCCGGCGCCCCCGATCCGGCGATGTCGCCTGCATCGCGAGAGCCGGTGAACCACTGCTGATCAAGCGGCTCGGCGAGCGCGCCGCAGACGGCCAGTTCGGTCTGTCCGGCGATGGCGCAACGTCCGCTCCCGCCATCGACCTGGGTCTGGCCGCCGATCACGAGATCGTCGGCCGCGCTATTCTCAGCCTGTCCGGCAACCGTATCCATCTGATCCGCTCCCGGAAGAAGTGAAACGGCAGCGAGCCGACCGTTTCGCAGCAAGCGTTTTATCTCTTCTTCCGTCCGCGCTCCACCTCTGAATCACCTCCGCGCGACCAGCACCGGAGCGGCCGCAGATGCGGCAATTGGTCACATTCTCAAGCCCTGGAACGCCGCCTATGATGCAGCGGTAATCTTGTGGAGATTTATCAGGGGAGAGAGATGAAAAAAGACAAAAACATATCCATCGACACCAAGCGGACGATCGCTGCAGCGGCACTGTGCCTGCTGCCCGTCGCCGCAAGCCATGCTCATCACCCGCCGGGCGGACTCGGCGTGCAGGTCGTTGGCCCGGTGACGACGATGTCGGCCGACACGATGCGGCAAGGCGATTTCGCCGGATCGTTCGAACTGGACTATCTGCGCTTCGACACGCGCAGCGACGCCGAGCTGCGCGCGCTCGACGACCAGCACATCCACGCGCACGATGCGGACTACATCCAGCGCGGCTCGTTCGGCTTTGCCTACGGCGTGACCGACCGTTTCACGCTCGGAGTGCGCGTACCCTACATCCGCACCGTCAACCGCCGCATGCCCGAACATACCCACGGCGCGGAGAGCCCGATCCTCGATCTCGGCACCGCCGCCGGCATCGGTGACATCAGTCTCATCGGCCAGTACGCACTGACCACCGGCCCGCGCTGGCGCAGCGCGGTGCTCGGCGGCGTGAAGATACCGACCGGCGAGACCAGCGTCTATGACAACCGCGGCAGCCGCCTGGGGCCACACGACCAGCCCGGCTCCGGCTCCTGGGATCCGATCATCGGCCTGGTCGGCAGCGTCTCCGGCGCGCGCTGGTCGGTGGACGGAAACCTCATTTATACCCATGCCACCAAGGGTGCTCAGGACGCTACGCTCGGCAGCATGCTCGAGTTCCGCGCCTCCCTGTCCTACGCGCTGCGCAACCACGATCTGGACGAGCGCATCAACTGGGACGTCACCGTGGCACTGGAACTGACGGGCGAATCGCAGGACAAGGATGAAGTCGCCGGCGTCACCGAACCGCACACCGGAGGCACCTATGCCCTGCTCGGCCCGGCGCTGCGCCTGACCTCGCCCGCAGGCATCTCCCTCTACGGCGCGGCCGGCTTCCAGGTCTGGGAAGACGTACGCGACCATGCGCCGCCACCGGACTACCGGCTGATGGTGGGCATCGGCAAGGCTTTTTGATCCCTTCGCATCGGGAGCGGACAGATGAGGTCCGCTCCCGATGCGCCTCCTGAAATCCAGCGCTTGGTGGACGTTCAGCCAGTGCACGCAACGGAACACACAGCGGTGCGGATAGGGCCAGTGCGGTAAAAAAACCCCAAGCCGCCGCTTCCCTGCAGCAGGCCCGGAGAAAGAACCGCCGCACGGGGTCAGAAACGGCGGCTGGCGCTCAGCATGAACACCCAGGGATCGATATCGACGTCGATGCTGCCGAGCCCATCACTCAGTTCGGCCGTCGTATCGATCGCGATATACCAGAGCTGTCCGCTCAGCGCCCAGGCACCGGCAATATCGATATCCACGCCCGCCTCCACTGCCCAGCCCCAGGAATCGTCGAGATCGATACTGGCGCCGCCGAGGCCGCGGGTTTTTTCGCTGAAGAAGCGTGTGTAGTTGAAACCTGCACCGACGAAAGGACGCACCGATGCCTGCGGCGCGAAGTGATACTGCAGGGTCACCGTCGGCGGCAGCTGCTTGGCCTCGGCCACCGTACCGGCGCCGGCAAGCGCGCCCTTGCCTTTGATATCGTGTTCGAACGGCCATGCGCCGAGCACACCGATACCGAAGCGCTCACTCGTCATATAGCTGAGGGAAATGCCCAGACTGGTGGCGCCATCGACGCCGACCTCGGCGCCGCCGACACCCGACAGCTCGCCGCTGTCGTCATTCGGACTGACATGGGCAACGCCCACCCGCACGGTCAGATCGCCCGGCGCCGCCGCAGCGGCGACCGCCGCCAGCATCAGCACCGTACCCACCCCCATCCCCCAACCGCAACTGCGCATACGCATGACGACACTCTCCTGCTTTCTGATCACTTGGAAGGTGCCCCGGGTCCGCGTTTCCGGCGGACCGCCGCTCGCGGCGCGGCGAATCGTTCGCACGGCCGGGACGCTTTCAATGTGCAGCAGGCGGGAAACGGCGGTATTGACCTGGATCAAGAAAAACGGGGATAGCGCGGCGCACGCCGCGGCAGGCACTCACTTCAGGCGGGACACTCCAGCGCCGGCACGATCAGCACGCCGGCCCGGCGCAGCAGCGCATCGGGATCGAGAATCTGCACCTGCTTGCGTTGCACGCTGATCAGACCGTCGGCCTGCAGCCGCGAGAACAGGCGGCTGACGGTTTCGAGCGCGAGCCCGAGATAGCTGCCGATGTCATTGCGCGACATGCTGAGGCGGAACTGGCGTCCGGAGAATCCGCGCTGTTCGAAACGACCGGCGATGTTGAGCAGCAAGGTGGCAAGACGCTCTTCCGCCGGCATGCGCCCGAGCAGGACCATCATGTTCTGGTCACGCACGATCTCGCCGCTCATCAGCCGCAGCAACTGGCGCTGCAGGCCGGGAATCTTGCCCGACAGCTCCTCGAGATCCTCATAGCGGATTTCGCATACCGTCGTCGTTTCGAGCGCACGCGCGGCGCAGGGATGACCGCTGGCGGCGATGGCATCGAAACCGACCAGTTCGCCCGGCAGATAGAAGCCGGTGACATGCTCATCGCCCTCGCGCGAACAACTGAAGCTCTTCACCGAGCCGGTGCGGATGACGTAAACGGTGCGAAAGGAATCGCCGGCGTGAAAGAGGTAGTCACCGCGACGCAGCGGCGGCCGGCGACGGCTGACGATGCGCTCGAGCCGTTCGAGATCGGCGCGATCGACGCCGAGCGGCAGACACAGGCGGTGCAGGCTGCACTCCTGGCAGGCCAACCGCGCCACCGCTGTGCCATTGTCATTTTCCATCAGCATGACTCATTGGAGCAGATCCGCCCCGAGGGAGCAACGCCCCTCCCGCCATATTTCCTGCGGCGCGCCAGGGCATAGAGCGAAGCGCCGTCATCAATCGTCGAAACCGTGGGCGGCCAGCGCCACCGCCGCAACGGTGAACACCTGCTGGTAGTCGGCAATGAGATCAGCGGCGCCACGGCGATCTATCGCATCGACCGCGTGAGCCGGCAGTAAGCGCTGCGACAACGGCGATGAAACGACGGAGGTGGGCGTGAGCCCACCTCTTTTTTTCAATGGGGACGGGGAAAATGCGGGCGGGGATACGAGCGCGTATTCAGCGGCCGCTGCCGTCGGCGGCGAAACGCCGCAGCAGCACCTCGTCGTCCTGGTCGAGATCGGCGGCGCGAATGACGCTCAACAGGGGACGATAGGCGGCGCGGCGGCCGTAGAGCAGCTTGAGCAGCACGAAAGCGAAGCGCTTCAGCGTGCAGAGAATGATGACCATCACCACGCTGCTGATGGTCTGAAACCAGACCAGACCGGTATGACCGCGGTCGATCAGCTGTGCGAAACTGAAGAAATAGAGCACCAGGGTGATGCCGATGACGACGCCGGTTATGGTCATGATGCTGCCGTGCGCGCTTTTGACGGCCCTGACGACATCGACAGGCGATGATACTGACATAACAGCAATCCGATTGTGAGTGAGATGATCGACGAACCAACCCAAAAATGGATCCCGGAAACGGATCTGACGGATCTGGCGGCGACCGCTCATTGTGCAGACTCACCGCCGCCCTGACAAGATCGATTCAGACAAGATCGATTCAGGCAAGATCGATTCGGCCAAGATCGATCCAGGCAGGATCGCCCACTGCGTGCCGGCCGCTGCGGGCGGAACCGTCCCTGCGAAGAGGGGCTTGGCCTGACAGCCGTCGTCTGCTTCAATAGCGGGCATGATACGCCTGCTCATCCCCATTTGCCTCACCCTGCTGCTGTTCGCCTGCGGCGGCGACAACCGCCACGACTGGCTGCATGGCGATTGGGTGCTCACCTACAATCCGCAGCGCGACAGCCAAGACACGCTGCGCTTCGAGCCGAGCGGCAAGGTCTACATCCTCGTCAGCAGCGAAAAACCCGATATCCGTGGCCGCTACCAAGTTTCCGACGAGGGGCTGGACATGCTGCTCAACGTGGACGACAGAATCGTCGAAGCCCATTTCGACATCTCCCCGGACCGCTCGCGCCTGATCTATCACAACGGCGCGTACTACACCAAGCGCTAGCAGCGGCGCGGCGGGCAGCGCCTCCGCCCGCCGCGCATCTCCCGCTCAAGGATCAGAGATCGGCCACCAGCGTCAGATAGGCGGCCCGTTCCTGCGCCGGTGCATAAGTCCTTACGCCGTTGGCAAGTGCCACGTACTCACTGTATTTCCGGTCGAACAGGTTCTCGACGTCGAGCATGAGCCGGTAGCGCTGGTCGAAGCGCCAGGACAGTTGCGCATTGGCAGTGACGAATCCGTTCGCCTCCAGCGCATTCGCCGCGTCGATGTACCAGTCGCTCTGATAGCGCAGACCGAAACGGGCTCCTAATCCCCGCATCGGCTCATAAGCGGCGGCGAGATTGGCCACGTGTTTCGGCGTGCTCGGCAGCGTATTGCCGTCGAAGCGCTGTGCGCCCTGCACGAAGTTCAGATATTCAGTATCGAGCAGCGCATAATCGGCGTACAGCCGCACATCGTTATCGAGATAGCTGTCCACCGAAAATTCTATCCCCTGGCGGCGGGTCTCACCGGCATTCTCCATCACATTCGGATCGTCCAGCGTCGGCTGGAAATCATCACTGGTATCGAGGCGCCAGGCGACCAGCGTCATCGTCGCACCCGGCCAGGGATTGCCGCGCATGCCCAGCTCGTACTGGGTCCGTACCGCGGGGTCGAGCTCGGGCCGCTTCCACAGATCCTGGTCTCTCGGCAAGGCGAAGCCGCGCCCATAGTTGGCGAACGCTTCCCAGGCCGGCGTCAGCGTGTACAGCAGACCGACTTTCGGTGAAAAGATCGACGGATCGCTGGCGGGAAAGCTGTTGGCAGCGGGAATGCGCTCGTCGAGATCGCCGCTGAAATCGTCATAGCGCGCGCCCAGCACCAGCTTGAGCGGAGCGGCGAGCTGATGATTGATCTCGGTGAACAGCGAGGTCGTGTACAGCTTGATATCGTAATCCTGGAACTGCGTACCGCGCGTGCGGCTGTTGCCGACCACCATGTTCCAGCGCTGGCGATGCTCCGCTTCGTCCATCCAGTCGAGACCGAGCACCCAGTTGGTGCTCCTGCCGAACAGATCGCCGGAATAGCTGTAGGACACGCCGGTGCCGATCATGTCGCGATCGTGCAGGCGTTCATTGCCGTAGTTCGAACCGACGATCTGCGCCGGCGAGATCCACTGCTGAAAATAGCGGGTGAACTTCTGATCGTAGGTCCAGGCATAGAACAGCAGCTTGGCGTTTTCCGACAGTTGATAGCGCAGGTCCAGGCGCACCTCTCTGCGTTCCTGACGACCGCCGTTCACATCGGAGACCGCAGCGCGCGGATTGCTGTCGTAAGCCTCCTGCGGTATGTAGCCGGGTGCATCCCAGGTGGAGTAGAAATTGCGCATGCCCAGCGTGGCGTCCAGTGCGTCATTGAAGCGCCAGGTCCAGCGTGCCGCCGCATTCTGCTTCTCCCATTGGGAGTTGTCCTGATAGCCGTCGGTATGGAAACTCTGGATGGCATAGACGTGATCGAGGCGTCCATCGCGACGCGCGACCACCGCCACTGCGTCCTGCGTGTTGAAACTGCCCTGGCGATAGCGCAGCCGGGTGAAGTCGCCCTGCTTGATGGTATGGAAGTGCACCACGCCGGCGCTGGCATAATTGCCATAGAGCGCGGAGACCGGTCCCTTGATCACTTCCACGCGCTCGATCTCGTCCGGAATGACGATATTGGTGTCGGCGTAGCCGTCGGTTTCGTTGAGCGGTACACCGTCGAGATAGATCGCCGCATCCGGCCCGTGTGAGGCCGCTTCGAAACCGCGCATCTGAAAGGCAGCAGCCGTGCCGCCCTGATAGTACTGGATGACTGAAATACCGGGCGATTGCCTGAGGATGTCGATGGGCGTGACATAAACGCCGTCTGCGATCTGGTGATGATCGAGCACCGTCGCGCTGCTGGCGCCGAGGCTGTCGCGCTGGGAATCGCCGCGCACCACCAGATCCTGCAGCAATACCGAGGAGCCCGCCTCGGCAGACCACGCTGTCGCAGGCAGGATACCGGCCGCAGACAGTAGGCCGGAAGCCAACATGGCTCTGGTAAGAATGGCTCTGGTAAGAATGATTCTGGCAAGAGACTGGTTTCTCATTGACGCCCCCCAGCTTTATTATGATTTATGAATAATACGTATTAAATATTATTCATATGGTGGCGTAATGTAAACCTGCCTCGGTTCGGGAAGCCGATCCGCCCCGCGCCCCGGCAATGCCGGTCGGGCGCTGCCACCGGCCAGAGGGCAATTCTCAATGTCGACATTGACTGCCTCTGGTACCTATGGAGCGGCAAATGCAACCGTTTGGGGGGCACCATGCCGGCTCTGCTCGATATGCTCTACCTGTCGGTCGTCGCGCTCCTGCTCAGCACCGTCCTCCTGATGCTGTGCGGGCATCGCATTTCTCACTCGCATCCGGCTTCCGGCGCGCTCTATCTGGCTGCGATCGTGCTCGCTTCCGACGCGCTGCTGCGTACGGCGGGCATCACACTGCCGGAAACAGCGCTGCTCGCGGCATTCGCCCCCGGGCTGGTCGTCGTCCTGCTGGCGAAGAACTGGAATGCGCCGGGGCAGACCTGCTTTTATGCCGCCCTGCTCTGCAGCGGCGGCTATCTCGCCTGCGCCGTACAGGCGAGTTACGCCGCCATCGACGATCCGCTCGGTCTCTTCTTCGCGCTGCTGCTGCTCACTCTGATCGCGGCGGTACTCACGCTGATGCTGGTGCACGCCTTCGAAGTCATCGACGTGATCTGTCGCATCCGCTGGCGGCGCCGGATTCTGCCGCAAGCGGACGGATCCTATTTCCCCAAGGTTTCACTGCATGTCCCTGCCTGCCGCGAGCCACCGGCCATGGTCATTGCCACGCTCGATGCGCTGGCGCGGCTCGATTATCCCGACTACGAGGTCATCATGGTCGATGACAACACGACCGACCCGGCGCTGTGGCGTCCGGTGCAGGAGCACTGCCGCAAGCTCGGCTTCCGCTTCTTCCATCTCGAAAACTGGCCGGGATTCAAATCGGGCGCGCTGAACTTCGCGCTGTCGCAGACCGCGCCCGACGCCGAGATCGTCGGCATCGTCGATTCGGATTATCTGGTCGACCCCGATTACCTCAAGGAACTGGTCGGCCTGTTCCGCGAACCGCGGCTGGCCTTCGTGCAGACGCCGCAGGACTATCGCGACGTCGATCCCGACGATCGCTACTCGCTGGCGATGTATCACGCTTACCAGTACTTCTTCAAACTCTCCATGGCCTCACGCAATGAACGCAATGGCATCATCTTCGCGGGCACGATGGGGCTGATTCGCCGCAGCGCGATGGAAGAAGCCGGCGGCTGGAACGAGTGGTGCATCACCGAGGACGCCGAACTCGCGCTGCGTCTGCTCGACCGCGGCCACGAATCGGTCTACGTGGACAAAACCTACGGCCGCGGGCTGATGCCGCTCGATTTCGCCGGCCTGAGAAAGCAGCGCTTCCGCTGGGCCTTCGGCGGCATGCAGATCCTGCGCATGCACTGGCGCAAGCTGCTGCCCTTCACCCGCCGCCGCGCCGACGCCGGCCGGCTGTCGTTCGGCCAGAAATTCGATTACTGGAGCGGCGCGCTGCAGTGGCTCAACGATCCGATCACCTCGCTCTTCACCGCCGTACTGATCATCGGCGCCGGCGTCTATGCCCTCACCCGCAACAGCCTGCTGCCGCCCATCGCCGGCAGCATGACGCTCACGCCTTTTCTGTTCATCGTCTTCGGCATGCTGAAAATTCCCTGGGCGCTGAAACTGCGCCTGCGCTGCTCCTTCGGCGAAGCCTATCGCGCCTTTCTCATTCTGCTCAGCCTGACCTGGGTGGTGACGCTCGCCTGCGCGCAGGGGCTGACGCGCAGACAGGGCGTCTTCCTGCGCACGCCCAAGGAGCGCGGACAGGGCACGCTGATCGGTTCTTTCCGCATCGCCAGCCGGGAAACAGGCATCGCGGCGCTGGTACTGGCGACCATACTGCTGCTGCAATGGCGGGTACCGCAGGAAACGACGACGCTGCTGCTGAGCGGCCTGCTGCTGTGGCAAGCCTATATCTATTCGACCGCGCTGCGCGTCCAGCGCTGGAGCTGCGCTCGCTCGCATAAGCCGGCGCGCGGCCGCCGCATCATCGATCTCGACGCCAGCGCCACGTCCACGCGCCGGCGCCTCGCCATCGCCCTGCTCGCCGGCGCGCTCGGCCTGTCGGGCGCCTATCACGCCTCACCGGCGTTCGCGCCGAGCATCGACACGGCGGTACTTATCGCACAGGATCGGAACAACCAGGCTCAGAACAATATCCCTGCTTCCACGCCGCCGTATTGAGTGTCACGGTCGTTTGCCGCCTTCTGATAGCCGTATTTGAGCACCAGGCTGCCCAGACTGCCGCGTACGCCGAACAGTACGCCGGCACCATAGCTGTTGGCATCGTCGCCGCCCATCCAGAACACATCGCTGCCCACCGAGACCGCACCGCTCAGCCAGTGCCGGAAGCGCAGCCGGCTCCACAGAAAGTGGTCGATCGTCGCGTAGGAAGCAAGCAGCTCGGTCTCCAGGCCCGGTGTCGTGGATTGCACCGCCAGCTTGGCGAGGCCGCCGGCCTTTTCCGACTCCCTTTTGGGCCGCAGCGCACTGCGCTCGGTCTTGTCGATGAAGCTCGGGCCGACCATCACCGACGCGCGCCAATCCCCGTCCCGGCGCAACCCGACGAGGGGAGCGACGATCTTCTGGTTGGCGGAAACGGTGAACCCCTGATTGATGTAGCGGTAATCGAGATCGGCGAGAAACACCTCGTACACCACCAGATCGTCACCGCCCTGCATACCGAGAAAAGCGATGCGGCCGCCTTCGCCGTCCGACTCGTAGCCGCCATAAAAACCCGCCTGCGCGCCGGGAGCCAGTGCGCACAGCAGAACCAGATTGCGGCATTGCGGAAACAAACGGCGCATGCGGACCTCCGCCGGATCGGGCGCTCCGGCGCAAGGCAGCAGCCGGGGAGCCGCCATTTTAGGCGGGCGGGTGTAGGCGACACATTGATTATTGTCAGTTGCCGCGCGGCAGAGCGGGCCGTTTGACCACGGCTGCGCTGTAAGTTGGATTGGAATTTGAGCCTGCATTTGAACCGGATTGGACCGACGATCCGCCCCGGCCAGCGGCAGGCGCAGGCAGCCATGCCCGCAGTCCGGGCTGGTCCGTGAACCCGGTTTCACGGTGATCACCGCCGCGGACGGCCTGCACGGGGTGGGCCTGGCGCTGTGCCGGACCGTACCGGGCCCCCAGAACCGGGCCAAATCGGGCCGGGATGCACCCAGCTGCCATGATCCGGGTCCGTTTTCCCGCGAACATTGACCGAAATTACGCTAATAGTTATCATTGGCCGCGCTAACCGTCGGACCGGCCGTGCCATGAACCCGCCTGCAGAGTGCGAAGCACTATACGATCCGGATTTACCTGACGCCAACTCAGTGATAGCCTCCCTCTGCTGCGTCGCCACGCAGTACGCGAGCAGGCCTTCCACCGAGCTGGCGCAGCTTGCGCTCGATCTGGCCCACAAACTGACTGCGCCCGAATACGCTGAATCGAAACTGATCAGTGAAGTCGCGCAACAGCTGGTAAGACAGTGGCATCAGGTTCTGTGCGAACGCATGAATGCGTTCGCCGGCGCCGTGCCGGGCAGCCGAGCCGTCAACTAATCATTTTGCTTGGAGCAGTTATGTCGCGATATACCGGACCGAGACTGAGAATCATGCGTGCGCTGGGCGTCGATCTGCCCGGTCTGTCGCACAAGAGCACCGAAAGCCGCCCCAACCCGCCCGGCCAGCACGGCGCCAAGGGTTCGCGCCGCCGCAAGTCGGACTTCAGCATCAAGCTGCGCGAAAAGCAGAAGCTGCGTTTCAACTACGGTGTTTCCGAGCGCCAGCTGCGCCGCCTCATGCTCGATGCGCGCAAGAGCAACGATCCGACGGGCGATGCGCTGCTGCAGCTACTCGAGCGCCGTCTCGACAACGTGGTATTCCGCGCCGGCTTCGCGCCGACCATCATGGCCGCGCGCCAGTTGGTGTCGCATCGCCATGTGCGTGTGAACGGTCAGATCATCAACATCCCGTCGCTGCGCCTGAAGGTCGGTGACGAGATCAGCATCAAGCCGAAGAGCATCGATCTGCCCATCGTCATGGGTGCGCTGCAGGATCCGCCGCTGACCCGTCCCGAGTGGCTGTCCTGGGACGAGGAAAAGAAAGCCGGCAAGCTTGCGCACATCCCCGCCGTCGAAGACGTGCCCTTCCCGATCGACGTGCAGCAGGTGGTCGAGTACTACGCCAACCGCCTGTAGCAGCGACACGGCCGGCGGTGCATGCACCGCCGGCCTGCGCAGCACCCCGTGTTCCCGAAGCCATGGCCATCGCCATGGCTTTCGTTTTTCCTCATCCGCGCCACACCGCTACGCATGACCACGGTGATACTGCTCTGGCTGCTCGCTGCCCTGCTCATCATTGCCGGCGTCATCGGCCTGGTACTGCCGGCCATTCCGGGCGCGCCGCTGCTCTTCGCCGGCCTGTTGCTCGCGGCCTGGGCCGAGGACTTCGTCCACGTCGGCAGCGGTACGCTGATCGTGCTCGGCGTGCTCGCCATCCTCACCTATGTGCTCGATTTCATCGCCTCGGCGCTCGGCGCACGCCGCTTCGGCGCTTCCACGCGCGCCATCGTCGGCGCCATGCTGGGCGCGGTGATCGGCATTTTCTTCGGCATCCCCGGTATCGTGCTCGGCCCCTTCCTCGGCGCAGTGATCGGCGAACTCAGCGTACGGCGCGACCTGCACGGCGCGACGCGTGCCGGCATCGGCGCCTTCATCGGGCTGGTGCTGGCTACCGCAGGCAAGCTTGCGCTCGGCTTCACCATGATCGGCCTGTTCCTGCTGGTGCGCTTTCTCTGAAGTGCGCGCTCGGGTGCGCCCGGGGCGCCCGCCTTATCGCGATTCATGATAAGGGCATGAGAAAAAGTTAGTTCAGCGCCGCGCCGGGCTTTTCTACAGTGGAGTCTTCGCAATTAGGGAGATTTCACCTTGGCATTCTTGAAACGGATAGCGCTTTCCTGGACCGCGCTGCTGGCCCTGCCGGCCTTCGCAGCCCCTGCCGATTTTCTGGTCAGCACCGACTGGCTGGAAAAGAACCTCAACGACCCGAAACTGCGGGTGATCGAGGTCAGCACCGACACGGGTGTCTATGAACGCGGCCACATCGCCGGCGCAGTCAATTTCCGCTGGCACACCGACCTGGTCGACCAGGTCCGCCGCGACATCGTCAGCCGCGAAGACTTCGAGCAGAAGCTGCGCGCGGCCGGCATCTCCGGCGACAACACCATCGTGCTCTACGGCGACAACAACAACTGGTTCGCCGCCTGGGGCGCCTGGGTATTCGATGTCTACCGCATCGAGAACGTCAAGCTGCTCGACGGCGGCCGCAAGAAGTGGGAAGCCGAAAACCGGCCGCTCACTCCGATCGCCAAGCAGCACAAGGCCGGCAACATCAAGGTCGGCGAACCCGACTGGGCGCTGCGCGCGCGCCTCGGCGACGTGGTCGCGGTGGCCGAGAAGAAGCGCGACCAGGCGCTGGTCGACATCCGTTCACCGGATGAATACAACGGCAAGATCTTCGCGCCGGCCGGTTTCCAGGAACTGGCGGTGCGGGCGGGCCACATTCCCGGCGCGGTCAATGTGCCCTGGGGCCAGGCCGTCGCCGCCGACGGCACGTTCAAATCCGTCGATGAGCTGAAAAAGATCTACGCCGCGGCCGGCATCGACGGCAGCAAGCCGGTCATCACCTATTGCCGCATCGGCGAGCGCTC
>CAYLYS010000019.1:0-21070 GCA_964388175.1 uncultured Chromatiales bacterium
CATGGAACAGGCGGTGGCGCACTGCTCGGCGGGCGTCGGCATCTGGGACTGGGCGAGTTCGGATCAGGACGGCGAGACCGACGTGGTGATGGCCTGCGCCGGCGATGTGCCGACGCTGGAAACGCTGGCGGCCGTCGATCTGTTGCGCCGCCATCTGCCCGATCTGCGCGTGCGCGTGGTCAACGTCGTCGACCTGATGGCGTTGCAGCCGGACAGCGAGCATCCGCACGGGCTCAAGGACGCCGATTTCGACGCCATCTTCACTACCGACAGGCCGATCATCTTCGCCTATCACGGTTATCCCTGGCTGATCCATCGTCTGACCTACCGCCGCACCAATCACCGCAATCTGCATGTGCGCGGTTACAAGGAGGAGGGCACCACCACCACGCCTTTCGACATGACCGTGCTCAACGATCTGGACCGTTATCATCTGGTCGGCGATGTCATCGATCGCGTGCCTGGACTGGGCTACAAGGCGGCCTATTTCAAGCAGTATCTGCGCGATAAGCTGCTCGAACACAAGCGCTACATCGTCGAGCACGGCGAGGATATGCCGGAAATCCGGGAATGGCGCTGGGGAGCGGAATGATGGGAAAAAGGGGGCGGAGAGAGTAAAGTTCACGCACTTCGCCCCTTCTTCTTTGAGAACGCCGATGCCCTATCTCAAGATCCAGACCAACGTCGAACGCGAACCCGGCGACGCCCAGCCGGTGTTGGCGCGCGCCTCCCGACTCGTCGCCGATCTGCTCGACAAGCCCGAGAAATACGTGATGACCGTGCTGGAAGCCGGACTGCCGATGACGTTTGCCGGCAGCGAGGCGCCCACCGCCTACCTCGAACTGAAAAGCATCGGTCTGCCGCAGGCGCGCAGCGCCGAGTTATCGCGCGCGCTGTGCGCGTTCGTCGGCGACGAATTCGGCATCAGAGCGGACCGCATCTACATCGAGTTCGCCGATGCGCGCGGTGCCATGTGGGGCTGGAACGAGGGGACTTTTTAACTCCGGCTCGGTGCAGCCGGCCCGGGCGGCTTGTTTTCCCGATTCGGCCCGATTCGCCGCATCCTGAATTTACCCCCGGGATTTGCTTCGGGATTTACACTGGGATTTACCCCGGGCGGAACTTGGGGTAATCTTGCCGCCTTGCCGGCCCCTTCCTCGAGCTTGCCGGCAGCATTCTGTTTTCCCTCCCGGAGAGGTGTCCGAGCGGCTGAAGGAGCACGCCTGGAAAGTGTGTGTACGTTCATAGCGTACCGCGGGTTCGAATCCCGCCCTCTCCGCCATACTCGCGTAATCCCCATCTCTTTGGCATACCGCAGTGATCGTTCGAACGGCGATTCGAACCCACGGTGAATCGAATCGGATGGGTTCGACCGATCGACACTCGATCGGTGCTCGATCGACACTGGCCGATCGGGACGGCGCAGCCACCTTGCGATGACGCTGCCACGGATCGGACGATGTATAGCATGCCGAAGCAAGGAGCTTGCAGAGGGATTGGCCAGTGCTCTGAGTGCGGCAGGGTTCCCAGTGGCTCGCTTGCTCAAGCGCGCGGAAAAGAAATCCTTCGATCGCTCGATCAGCAGGATCAAGATAATGACCATGCGTAAGTAAGTAAAGCGAGCCGAGGATCGGAATTCGTCGATCTGCTGCGGGCGTCCAGAGGCGCGTCTCTGTGAAGTCGTGCCCGAAATCAGCCATGGGTTTTTGGTAAAAGGTTCCTCCTTGGTGCAAACCTGCGCCGGCTGGCTCTTCCGGCCGATCGGCCGGCAGATCGCCCTTGATCGTGGTCCTCACCAGCGCGTCGCTCGCTGATTGGCGCCGGCAATAAGCCGCCGCTGCGGCAGGCGGCGTATGCAATTCTCTTTGCGGCAGGCAGGCTATGCTGATAATACTGTGATTCCCGATCATTGCCGTATTTTCAGCAGAGGAGTGCGAAGATGAAATACGTCGAAGGATTCGTCGTCGCGGTGCCCGCGGCGAACAAAGAGGCTTATCTCAAGCTTGCTGCCGAGGCAGCGCCCTTGTTCAAGGAGTTCGGTGCTACCCGTATGGTGGAATGCTGGGGCGACGACGTGCCGGAGGGCAAGCTCACCGACTTTCGTTCGGCGGTGAAGGCGGAGCAGGGCGAGACCGTGGTATTCAGCTGGATCGAATATCCCTCGAAAGAAGTGCGCGATGCGGCCAACGAGAAAATGATGTCGGATCCGCGCATGAAGGCCATGGGCGACACCATGCCCTTCGATGGCAAGCGCATGATCTTCGGCGGCTTCGTACCCATCCTGGATGCATGATCGTGCGCTGTGCGGCTATGCCGCCTAGTGGCGGGACGTAGCGACGCGGTCGCTCACGCCGGGCGGGTATAGAGCCGTTCCACTGCCGCGCGTACGCGCGCCAGGCTTTCTTCCGGCGCAAGATGCGCGTGTTCGATTTCCTGCAGCTGGTCGGCGAGCGCTTCATCCTTGATGCTGGTGCGCACCCAGTGCGAGTAGTCGCCGCGTTCGAGATGGTAGCGCCAAGTGTCGGCATCGACGCCTTCGGCCATCTGCAGGAACAGGGTGAGGTTCTGCGCGCGCAGTTTCAGCCGTTTGCCGGCGCCACGGAAAAAGAAGCTCTTTTCCTGCAGGTCGCCTTCCGCGTACTTGCGCCGATGCCGGCGCCGCTCGGCTTCCGCCGGTTCCACCCGTACCCGTATCGCGCCCTGCGCCTCGCGGCAGAACCAGACCAGCACTTCCAGGTTTTGTGCGCCCGGTGGGCGTGCCGGACGCAGCGGCCTGCCGAGGACGGTGCTCAGCTCTTCCAGTGTCCGGTCGGCGGTCGGACCCACGGCGATGGCGATATTGATCGCCGACAGGGCGCGTGCGCAGATGCTTTTCGGATGGACCGTGACCAGCACCGCCGAAGCGAAATGGCGCGCGACGGTCGCCGGCGCCGCTTGCCATGAGGCGGGCAGCATGTGGTGCGCTTCGTCGAGCAGCAGCCAGTGCGGCCTGCCGTCGTGCTGATGCATGTCGAGCATGCGGCGTAGCAGGCGCGTGGTGTAGGGCGGCCGGTCGGCGATGGGAACCGCGAGCAGGCTGACCACGGTGTTTTCCGCCTTGCCGAGCAGCTGTGTTACCTGATCGACGGTCGGTACCTGGGTTTCGTCGCCGATCGTTACCGCCGGTTCCGCGCTTTCGTAATCTCCTTCGGGGTCGATGATGCAGAATTGATAGGTGGCGGCGGCGAGGCGTTCGAGCAGTGCGCTGACGATGGTCGATTTTCCGCTGCCCGAAGGGCCGCAGATCAGCATCCGCACGCCATGGGGCGGAATGCGTATTTCATGTCCTTCCTCATCGGTACCGAGGTGAATGTCATGGCGGCGCACGTGGCCGTCGAGATCGTGCAGATCGTTTTCCAGCAAGGCTTCGATGAGCTCTTCCACCCCCGCGCCGTGGGCGGATGCGGTAACGTGATCGACGCGCGCCTTGACCGCCTCCAGTGCATTGGCGACGGCGACGGAAAATTCGCATTGCGTGAGAAAGGACTGATCGTTTTCGGCGTCGCCGACGCCGACCGTATTGTGTATGGACAGGCCCAGACAGTGCAGGGCGGCGCCGAGGCCCGAGTTCTTGTTGATGCCCGAGGGCAGGACCATGATCGCGCCCTTGTTGAAGGTGACCTGCAGTTCCAGGCCGCAACGGTGGATCGTTTCCAGCACGGCGGCTTCGTGCGGCTCCCAGGTAGCCACGATGGCTTTGCCGACGTCGATGGGGGTGACACCGGCGGCGTGCAGCGCATCGATGAACGGCGGCTCCGGCGCTTCGGTGAGGAGGGTTTCGCGCCGCCTTCGCGGCTCGTAGAGTACGGCGCCGTTTTCGGCGACGATGCAGTCGAACAGTTCGGCTGTGGGAAAGGCGGTGAAAAGATCGTCGAGGCGGCGACCGGTGACCAGGATCAACCGCCGCCCTGATTCCTGCACCCGTGCCAGCGCCGCCAGCGTGGTATCGTTGACGCTGCCATGCGTCGCAATGGTGCCGTCGTAATCACAGGCGAGAGCGAGGTAGCGCACGGTTTCGGCTCCGCGTTGCGTCCATGCCGGCGGGACTGATCATTCGGGAATGTTCATTATAGCCGTCGTCCCCGTCGCGGGCAGTTGCGTACTGTTACTTATGACATTGTACGTGCGTGGGTAGTGACGCCATAATGCGCGCATGAATATCGTTTCCTATCGCAAGGGTTTCATCCTCGTGATGGCCGCCGCCGTCGCCGGGCTGTTTCTCTACATGATCAGCGATTTCCTCATTGCCGTCCTGCTGGCGGCGATTTTCTCCGCGCTGCTCTATCCGCTGTACGGCCGCATGATGCGTGTGCCGTTTCTCGCGCGCAGACCCGGGCTGACGGCGGCATGGGTGGTCATGCTGGCGACCGTCGCGCTGGGCTTGCCCTTCGTCGGCTTCGTCGGCCTGGTCTCGGCGCAGGCGGCCGTCATCGCCGCCAATCTGGTGCCCTGGGTGCAGGACCAGTTGACCAGGGCGGACAGCATCGAAGGGCTGACGGAGTGGCTGCCTTATCATCAGTACCTGGAGCCTTATCGGGAACGCATCGTGACGCGCCTCGGCGAGGCGGCGGGAGAGCTTGCCGGCTTTTTCGTGCGCAGCGGTACGGCGCTGACCATGGGGACGCTGCGCCTGTTGCTGAATCTGTTCGTGATGCTGTATGCGATGTATTTCTTTCTCGGTCGCGGTCAGCAGTGGCTGGCCGTGCTGGCGAGCTATCTGCCGCTTTCCGATCAGGACCGCACCCGGGTGCTCGAGCGCGGTGTGGCCGCTACCCGCGCGACGCTGAAGGGCATACTGGTCATCGGCGTGTTGCAGGGCGTGTTGGTGGGTCTGGCCTTCTGGGTGCTCGGCATCAGCGGCGTACTTTTCTGGGGCACGGTGGTGGTGATTCTGTCGGCGCTGCCTGCCGTGGGACCGCCGCTGGTGTGGGGTCCGGCCGCCGTCTATCTGCTGCTCAATGGACAGACGGCGGCCGCGATCGGCCTGACGCTGTGGGGCGCGCTGGTCATCGGTCTGCTCGACAATGTGCTGCGTCCGCGCATCATCGGCGCCGAAACGCGTCTGCCCGATCTGCTCATCTTTCTCAGCATGCTGGGCGGTATCGGCATGTTCGGCGTCCTGGGCCTGATCATCGGGCCGATCATCGCGGCGGTGATGATCACCACGCTCGATATCTATCGCCACGTTTTCATCAGTGAGCAGCCGGTCGATCGCGTCTGAAGCGCTTGAGTACCCTGCCGGGGCATGCGCCCCATTCTGGTTGCGGATCCCCCAGCTGTCGTGTCTCTGCACCCGTCGCGATTTTCTGCTATTCCTTTTTCCTTTTCATATTCAATACGTAACCGTTTTGGCAAATGTCCTGCATTGATCGGGGAGAGAACCCGACCAAGCGAGGAGAATGTGATGAACTGGGATCGCATTGCAGGCAATTGGAAGCAGTTCAGAGGCAAGGTCAAGAGCAAGTGGGGAGAGCTCACGGATGATGAGCTCGATGTCATCGAGGGTGACCGTGACATTCTCGTCGGCAAATTGCAGGAGCGTTACGGCATGGCGCGGGACGAGGCGGAACAGGCGGTCGCTTCCTTCGAACGCGACCTGCTCTAGCGCAGGGAAAGCGGTGCGCGGCCGGCGTGAAGACGTGACGGCGGCAGAGCCGCACACATCGCTGCGGATGCCGGCCGCGCAGCGGGTGGAATCATCGCGGCATGACTGTGGCCCGGTTTTTCCGAGGAGGACATCATGCGGATACAGAAGGCGACGGCAATAGCGGGGCTGTTGTTTGTTTTCGGCGCGGGGCTGGCTGCCTGCGACAGCCGGGATAACAACGCGTTCGAAAGAACCGGCGAACGGATCGACCGCGGACTGGATCGTGCCGATGAAAGCGTGGATCGCGCCGCCGAGAATGCCAAACGGGCCGGGGAACGAGCCGGCGAGCGGACCGGTGAAGCAGTCGAGGATGCGCGTGACCGTATCGATGATGCCACTACCACGAATTGAAGCGGCGAATTGAAGCGGCAAACCGATGTGGCATTGATGTGGCCGTGTCCGTGAGCCGGCATCTGCTCTGTTGAGCCGCAGATCCCGCCGACTGTGTCGGCGGGCAGCGCGCGGCAAGGAGGTTTTATGCTCAGATGGGCCGTTATTTTTCTGGTTATCGCGCTGGTTGCGGCGATTTTCGGTTTTACCGGGATCGCCGGCGCGGCGACCGGGATTGCTCAGATTCTGTTTTTTATTTTTCTCGTTCTGTTCGTCATCGCGCTCGTCGCCGGCCGGTCGCGTCCGCCGGTTGTCTAGCCGTCGGCGCCCCGGTGCGGGCGCCTTTTCCGAGCGCGTCGTGGACGCCGCCGTATCTGCGCATTAGAATGACGCCCGATTGCGAACGACGGGCGGAGAACTGTGCCTATGCGGAGCCATTTTGCAGCGGCGGTGTGTCTGGCGACGGTATTGACCGGCTGTTCCGGTGACGGTGCGGAATTGAGCGAGAGCGAGCGCCTGTTCAGGCTGGCGCACATGAACGGCTGTGTCGAGTGCCACGTCGCCAACGTTTCCACGGTGGGGCCATCGTGGAATGCCATATCCGAGCGCTACAAGGACGTGCCGCTGGAAGATGCCAAGGCTGTGCTGATCGCCAGCATGAAATACGGCAGCCGTGGTAAATGGCCGAGCTGGAAGAGCGCGGACGGTATGCCGCCGCTGGACGGGCGCGTGTCGGACGAGCATATGGCGCAGCTCGTCGATCAGATTCTGCCGCTGAAACGCTGAGGCGCGTTTCAGCCCGTCGATTCCCGTCCCCTGCTTGCCGCATCCCCATTCTTGCGCGCATGCGATCCCAGCGCGCGTGCGGCGAGTTCCTGCATCATCTGCGGAACCTCGCCTGCGGCGCGCGGTGGCCCGAGCCAGTAACCCTGGATCTCGGTGTAGCCCAGCTGGCGCAGGAATTCGTACTGCGCCTGATTCTCCACTCCCTCCGCCACGGTATGCAGGCCGAGGCTGCCGGCCATGGCGGCGATAGCCGTTACCAGCGCCGCGTGGCGGGTATTGTCCGGCAGATCGCTGATGAACAGGCGGTCGATCTTGAGATAGGACACCGGAAAGTGGATCAGATAACTGAGCGAGGAATAGCCGGTGCCGAAATCGTCGATCGCGATATGGACGCCGAGCGTGCGCAGCGCACTGGCGATGGCCTGGGCTTTGCCGAGATCGTCGGCCAGCACGCTTTCGGTCATTTCCAGTTCGAGCGCATCGCTGTCCAGGCCGCTCGCGCTGAGCGCATGGCGTACCGAATCGAGCAGCGATTCGGCACGGAACTGGCGCAGTGAAACGTTGACCGAGACGCGCAGGCCGCGATGTCCGTTCGTGCGCCAGGCGTGCGTCTGACGGCAGGCTTCCTCCAGCACCCAGGCGCCGATCGAATCCATGAGATCCATGTCTTCGAGCAGCGGGACGAATTCCGTCGGCATCAGCAGGCCACGCTGCGGATGGTGCCAGCGCAGCAGGGCTTCGAGTGAAGAGACCGTCCCCGTGCGGGTATCGACGCGGGGCTGGTAATGCAGTTCGAACTGCCGGCTGGCGAGCGCCTTGCGCAGGTCCATTTCCAGAATCAGGCGTTCGCGCGGCCGCGCGCCGGGCATGGGGGTGAAGAAGACGAAGCCGTTGCGGCCGGCCTGCTTGGCCGTACGCATGGCGGAGATGGTGTTTTCCATCAGCAGCTCGGCGTCCTCCGAGCCGGCTTCGGCGATCGCCAGGCCGAGGCTGGCGGTGAGCACGATCTCGCGCCCATTGAGCTGCATCGGTTCGCTGGACAGCGCAACGATGCGTTCGGCGCAGCCGCGCGCCGTGCGCGGAATACCCAGCGAACGATCCATGATGGCAAACTGGTCGCCGCCGATGCGGGCGATGACCGGTTCATCGCCGACACAGGCGCGCAGCCGGCGCGCGAATTCGATCAAGGCACGATCGCCGTATTCGTGGCCAAGACTGTCGTTGACCAGTTTGAAGCGATCGATGGCCAGGCAAATCATGCCGATGCGGGCGCCATCGCGCCGCGCCTGGTTGACGGCATCCGCCAGCAGTGTCATGAAATGGGAGCGGTTCGGCAGCTCGGTCAGCGCATCGTAGCGGGCGAGGTATTCCATTCTGCTTTGCTGATGGCGCCGGCGCTCGCGCTCATGGCGATCGATGAGGCGGTCGGCGCGCTGTACGACGGCAAGCAGGAAGACATAGAGCAGGAGCAGCAGCACGGTGACGCCGGCGAGGATGGTATAGCTGGTGCGTTCGATGTCGCGGACCATCGGCGTGACGTTGGAGAAAATTTCGAAGCCACCCTCGACCGGACCATCGGCATCACGGCGGATCGGGATATAGGTGGACAGTATGTCGATGTTTTCGATGACCTCGTCGTTGAAGGCGTGAACGCTGCCGCGGGATGCCAGCTCGCTCACGGTCTCTCCGCGCATGACGCGGGCGAAGGCCGGATTGGCGGATTCGTCGCTGCCGATCTGTTCGAGGTCGGTGGAGAAAACGGTGAGCCCTTCGCTGTCGTAGATCTTGACCTTCACCACGCGCAGGCCGCGCATACGATCGGCGATTTCGCGGCGCATGGCCTGGAATTGCGGGGTGTGTGTCAATGCCTCCGCGGGCATGAGACGGGCCTCGCGCACGAACTCGGCGTAGTAGGGCAGCAGCGTGACCGAAAGCGAGGCGGCGAGAGAAACGTTGAAGCTGGTTTCCTGCGTCTTGAGGTTCTCTACCGCGATGTGGCGGTGGAAGCCGACCATGATGACGGCGATGATGACGATGCCGACCAGGCTGCGCAGCGAGTAGCTGCGGGTCAGGTGCAGGCGCGAACTCATGACGCGTCGGTGCGGCGCATCGCCGGAGGCGGCGCGACGGATAGCGGGCGGGCGTGTGTCAGCAGCATGATCGCCGGGGTTGCAGGGCTCGGGCGCCGGGCCGTCGGCGCTTTCCGCGCATCGCCGGCCCGCAGTATGATCTAGCCCAGAAGTATGATCGATTGTATGGGAAAATGACAGAGTCGCCGCGCCCGCCCGCGCGGCGACTGCCTGCAAACTGCCGAGAGGATCACATGACCGTCCATCGTTTAGCCGCTTCCCGCGGCATTGTCCATGCCTTGACGACCGCCGCCGCGCTCGCGCTGCTGGTGACGGCCTGCGCCGTTTCGCCGACCGGCCGCAAGCAGCTCACGCTGATGCCCGAGCAGCAGATGGTGACCATGGGCGCGCAGGCCTTTGCCGAGATTCGCCAGGACACGCCGCGTGAAAGCAATGCCGCCATCGTTGCCTATGTGCAGTGCGTGGCCGACGCGCTGACCGCTTTGCCCGAGGTGAGCGGTCAGCAGTCCGATTGGGAGGTCGCGGTCTTCGCGGACGATACGGTCAATGCTTTTGCGCTGCCGGGCGGCAAGATCGGCGTTTATCGCGGGCTGCTCACCGCGGCACGGACACCGGACCAGTTGGCGGCGGTGATGGGACACGAGGTCGCGCACGTGCTGGCGCGTCACGGCAACGAGCGCGTGTCGCAGCAGTATGCGGTCGGCGAGACGCTGGGCTTGATCGATGCCTGGATGTCCTCCGGCAACAGTGCCAAGCGCGATGCCGCCATGGCGCTGCTCGGCGTCGGCGCCCAGGTCGGCGTGCTGCTGCCGTTCAGCCGTGCGCACGAGAGCGAGGCGGACGACATGGGGAAAAAGCTGATGGCCCGCGCCGGTTTCGATCCGCGCGAAAGCGTCAGGCTGTGGGAGAACATGGCGAAACTGGGTGACAGCGGAACGCCGGGTTTCCTCTCCACGCATCCGTCGCACGACACGCGCATCCGCGATCTGCAGAAAGGCATGGATGCGGCGGTCGCTCTGTACGAAGAGGCGCGCGCCGCCGGGCGCATACCCCGCTGCACCGCTCCCTAAACCGTTCCCTGAATCGATAGCGGGATCGCGATGGGGAACGATAGGGGGGAACGATAGGGGGACGGGACGAGATGGCCCGTCCCGCAGGGGAGCGCCCGGCAAAATTCGGGTAATTTCAGAGATGAATTTGTTATCCATTTGCTGCTGATAGGATTTTTTTGAGCGGTGTGGCGCAGGTGTAAAGCACGCTTTGCGAATGCGGGAGAATCGGGAATAATGAGCGAAGTGCCTCCCCGCGGGGTGCCCGAAAGCGATTGTTTGCATTGATGGGCTGGCTGCGCCCGGGCGCAGCCGGTCTTGCCGCCGACATGATGTTGAGGAGATAGGGCATGACGATTGCCTCCGAAGCCACCCTGTATGACGTCACCGGACAGAGCTATGTGCGTACCAACCGGCTCTTCTATCTCGACCCAGCCGAACACGCTTCCGAGGGTTGGTATTTCAAAGTGCGTGGCCCCCGCTATTATGGCCCCTATATCAGCCGCAATGACGCGCATGCCGTCCTCGATCGCGTGGTCAGCGAGTATCTCGCCAGCAAGGAAACCGGCGGACGCTGAGTCCGCCGCGATGCGCGTCGGTCGCCGCGCCGCTTACTGAATGCGCCGCACCTCCTCGGGGAGCGTGCCGGCGCAAGTTTCGTTTCGCCCGACTCCCGGACCGCGTGCCATGCATCCTTACCTGCTGACAGTGCTGCTGCTCTGTTGCAGCAATGTTTTCATGACCTTCGCCTGGTACGCTCATCTCAAGGATCTGCCGCACCGCTCCTGGGTGTTTGCGGCGCTGGTGAGCTGGGGGATCGCCTTGTTCGAATATCTGCTGCAGGTGCCGGCGAACCGTATCGGTCATCAGGTGATGAATGTCGGCCAGCTCAAGATCCTGCAGGAGATCATTACGCTGACCGTGTTCGTGCCGTTCGCGGTCTGGTACATGAAGGAAAAGATCACCCTGGACTATCTGTGGGCCGCGCTCTGTCTGCTCGGCGCGGTGTTCTTTCTTTTCCGCAGCAAGATATTCTGATTCCACTGGGGACGTGAAGATGAAAATACTGGGCATCAGCGGCAGCCTGCGCGCCGCATCATTCAACACCTTGCTGCTGCGCGCCGCCGCCGCGTGCGCACCGTCGCCGGTACAGCTGCAGCTTCATCCGATCGGCGATCTGCCGCTGTACGATGCGGATCTCGATAACGATGCGCTCTGTCCGCCCGCCGTGCGCACACTGAAGCAGCGCATCGCCGAGGCCGACGCGCTGCTGCTGGCGACTCCGGAATACAATTACAGCATTGCGGGCGGGTTGAAGAATGCCATTGATTGGGCTTCCCGGCCGGCCTACCGCTCCTGCCTGGCCGGCAAGCCGAGCGGGGTGCTGACCGCTTCGACCGGCATGGTGGGCGGGGCGCGCGCCCAGGCGCATCTCAAGCAGATTCTCGGCGCCTGCCTGGCGCCGGTATTCCCCGCGCCGGAATTCCTGCTTCCGGCCGCTGCCGACAAGTTCGACGGTGCCGGCAATCTGATCGATGCGCCGACCCTGGAACGGCTGCAGCGCTATATGCAGGATTTTACGGTATGGGCCGGACGACAGCGCCGCGCCGCATCTTCATCTGAATAGATAGACGGCGCCGCTCGCGGGCGCGCTGTCATCGTCCTGGGCGCCATCGATTCCGTTGGCGCCGCTCGCCTCGATCGGCGCGCCCAGTGCGAGCCAGCCGTCGGAGGACAACGCTGCGCTATAGCCGAACATGTCGCCGGGCCGCGCATGGGCTGCCTTGATGTGCGCCTGCTGAGTCCATCGTTCGCCACTGCGCGTATACACATAAACTGCGCCGCTTTCGGGACTGCGTTCCGGCGTGGCCGCGCTGTTGACGCCAGTCGCGTGCTGGTCTTCGAGATAGGCTCCGATCGCCAGGGTATCGCCGGTCAATGCCAGGCTTCTGCCGAAACGGTGTTCGGGGCCGCCCGAGGCCGCTTTCAGATAAGCCTGTTGAGACCAGCTTTCTCCGCTGCGTACGTATACATACACGGCGCCGCTGTTCTCCGCCGCGCCTTGGCCGTCGATGACGGGGCCGTCTTCCAGATGTGCGCCGACAGCGAGCGTCCCGTTATCCAGCGCGAGGCTGGAGCCGAACAGATCGTTTTTCGCCGGCACGGGGGCGGTAAGGCGCGCCCGTGGCTGCCAGCCGGCATCGCCGTGCGTGTAAAGGTATACCGCGCCGCTGCCGCCCTCTTCCAGATGCGCGCCGACGGCGAGCGTACCGGCATGCAGTGCCAGACTATAGCCAAAGCCGGCTGCCGGCTGCGGCTGCATGGATTTGATATACGCTTCCTGCAGCCAGTTTTCCTCGCGCCGGACGAAGACGTAAGCCGCGCCGCTGTTTTCCATGCCGTCATCGCTGCCATCGCCGCCGACACCGGACGCTGCGCTGTCTTCCATGTGCGCACCGACCGCCAGGCGGTCGCCATCGAGGGCGACGCTGATGCCGAACAGGTCGCCGGGCGCGGCGTTGTCGGCTTTGAGATAGGCTTCCTCTTTCCAGATGCCGGTGTGTCGCCGGAACACGTGCACGGCGCCGCTGTCGGTGGCGCGTCCGGACGCCGGATTGGAATCGATGTGGCTGTCGAACGGCGCGCCGACCACCAGCACGTTCCCGCGCAGCGCCAGCGCGCGGCCGAACTGGCGACCGCTGGCCGTCATGCCGCCTTTGATGTAGGCCTGTTGGCTCCAGCTTCCGCCCTGACGGGTGAAAACGTAGACCGCGCCGCTGCCGTCGGCGCTGTTGTCGGTTTGATCGCCGTCGATGCCCTTGGCATAGCTGTCTTCGAGATAGGCGCCCACCGCCAGCGTATCGCCGTCGAGCGCGATGCTGTAACCGAACAGATCGTTACTGCCGGTGTTCGATGCCTTCAGATAGTGGCGCTGAGCGAATGTCTGCAGACTCTGGCGCCGCACCAGCAGCTGATAGGTCCGGTGGTTGCCGTCGCGTGCCGTGACTTCGAGGGTAAAGCCGTTGTCGCCGACGGCAAGGGGCAGTGAGTCGTTCGCCCGATGGGGTACCGGCTTGGCGCCGTTGATCGCCACGCTGGCCTGCGGATCGGTGGTGACGGCCGCGATGCCGATGCGGCTGACCAGGAAGTCCTGCGTGCTGGTATAGCTGGTCTGCCCGGCTTGAAAATGCTGATCGAGCGTGCCGGCGGACAGTCGCAGGGCGGACAGTGACAGGTCGGCTGGCGGCGCCGGCTCGACCGCCGAGGCGGTCGCCGTCTGCTCGATCACAGCCGTCGGCGTCTGCGGCGTGGGGGGCTGGGCGATTGCCGGCGGTGGGGCCGATTCGGGTGCGGATGGATCAGGCATGACCATGGCACAGCCGGCAGCCGCTACGATCGAGAGGAGAAAAAAAAGACGCAGTCCTTGCATGCGCAGAGCATACGCGAGGGACGGTTCGCCGTACACCGGCGCTGTATCGTCGGCGCAGTGCGCGGGATGACGTTCGCGGTATGACCGTCGCGATATGGCGTTCGCGATATGACGTTCACTGGAGCGTATAAGGGCTGTGGCTCTTATACGGCAGGGATTTTTCGGGTAAGGTGAGCAGTTGACGCCGGCCGGGCGTCGATTCTTCGGAGGTATTCTTGATGGGCAAGCGTGTAGGCCTACTGTTGCAGGGGTTTTGTCTTCTGGCTGCCAGCGGATTCGCGCTGGCCGCGGCGCCGGTGTCGTCGGTCGTTCCCGAGCCGCGCGTGTATATCATCTCGCCGGCGGACGGCGAAACGATTACCGGCCCGGTCACGGTCCGCTTCGGTCTGACCGGGATGGGGGTTGCTCCGGCGGGTGTGGAGCGCGCCGGCACCGGCCATCATCATCTGTTCGTCGACGTCGCCGAGCTGCCGGCGCTCGATCAGCCGCTGCCGAACGACGCGCAGCATCTGCATTTCGGTGCGGGACAAACCGAGGTCGTGCTCGATCTGCCGGCTGGCCAGCATACGCTGCGGCTCGTCTTTGCCGACCACAACCATGTTCCCCACAATCCGCCGCTGATCTCGGCGCCGGTCAGCATACAGGTGCAGGCGCCCTGAGCGTTCGAAGTCGCTGACGGAGCGGTTGGCAAAACGGTATTGGCAGGCCGCGGATCGGCAGTCAGCGGCGGCAGGGCATAAACGCGGAAACCGTTGGCGTGCCGCGGTTCTTGATTTTACCGGGGTTTTACCGGGGTTTCGGCGGGGTTGGGCAGCAATGTCCTGCCGCCGCATCGCTATGCTCGTTGGCCGTGCGCGGGATACTCCGCTCTCGGCCAACGATATTTTTCTGTTTTTCAGGCGTCAGGCGGCGCGGCGCGGCAGGAAACGCATCGCGAGGACGACGGCAAGCCCGGTGATGGCGCCGTACAGATGCGCATCGACGATGACCGCTCCGCCGACGAATTCCTCCGTACTGGGCATGGCGCCGTAGATCTGTTCCCAGGCCAGTTTCAGCGTCAGCAGGGCGAGCAGCAGCCATTCCATGCGGTAGCCGGCATAGATGCTGCTGACGGCGCCGGCGACGAACAGGCCGTGCAGCGCGCCGGACATGCCGACGTACCAGTCCAGGTCCGGATGGAACAGCATCAGTCCTGCGCTGACGCCGATCGAGCAGCAGCAGAACACCACCACCCAGTGTTCGGGGCTCATCGTGCGCCCGAATACCAGCCAGATCAGCAGCAGTCCACCGAGATTGACCAGCAGGTGCGGCCATCCCAGGTGGACGATGTGCGCGCCGAGCACGCGCCAGACCTCGCCGTCGAGGATCGCTCCCTGCTCGTGGCGCAGCCAGTCACGCAGATCGGAACCGCCGATCATGGCGGCGACCGACAGCACGCCGAGCGCCAGCGGAAACAGAAAGGATGGGGTTTCTTCCGGGGGTTCGTCCGTCGCCGCTTGCCGCTGCTCCTGCTCGGATCCGGTGTCTTCAGTGCTCATCGAGTGTTTCCATTAATTGATTGCGCAGCGCACCGAGACGGTCTTCGTCGTCGAGCGGCCGGTTGTCGCGGTCGGTGATGAAGAACACGTCTTCGACGCGTTCGCCGAAAGTGGCGATCTTGGCGTGCTGCACTTTGACGCCGTGGGCGATGAAGGCGCGGCCGACGCGAGCCAGCAGGCCGGGGCGATCGACGGTGACCAGCTCGGCGACGGTGTATCTGCGCTGGATGTCATCACTGAACGTCACCTGGGTCGGAATCAGAAAGTGGCGCAGCTGGCGCGCGGCGCGCCGCGAGATGCGCAGCGCGCCGAGATCGTTCAGGGCGATGCGCTTGGCGAGCGTTGTTCTGATCTCATCGAGCTGCAGCGGATTGTGCAGCGGTTTGCCCGCTTCGTCGAGAACGATGTAGGTGTCGAGCGTGTGTCCATCGCGCGTGGTGACGATGCGCGCGCTGAGGATGTTCAGGCCCAGCTGATCGAGCGCGCCGGTGGTGAGCGCGAACAGGTGTTCGTGGTCGTCGCTGTAGATGAATATTTCGGTGCCGCCGCGTTCGGTCTGTTCGCGGATGGAAATCAGCGGCAGAGGGACGTTGTTGCCGAGGATCTGGCGCATCTGCCAGGCGATTTCATCGGCTGAGTGGCGGAGGAAGTACTCGTCTTCATCCAGCGTCTCCCACAGGGCGCGGATCCTTGCCTGATCGAGATCGGCGAGCAGGGCGCGGGCGGCGCTCTGCGTTTCCGCCACCTGCTCGCCCCGGTGCAGCGGGTTTTCCAGTCCGCGCGTCAGCGCGCGCCGCGTCGCCGTATACAGTTCCTTGAGCAGGGCGTCGCGCCAGTTGTTCCACAGGCTGGGGTTGGTGGCGCGGATATCGGCGACGGTGAGCAGGTAGAGATGATCGAGACGCATCTGATCGCCCACCGTTTTGGCAAAGGCGCTGATTACTTCGGGGTCGTCGATGTCCTTGTGCTGCGCGGTCACCGACATCAGCAGGTGCTGGCGGACCAGCCAGGCGACCAGGCGCGCTTCGTTGTCGTCGATGCCGTGTTGTACACAGAATTCGAAGGCATCATCGGCGCCGAGCACCGAATGGTCGCCGCCGCGTCCCTTGGCGATGTCATGGAACAGCGCCGCCAGATAGAGCAGCTCGAGCCTGGGAATGCGTTTGATGATCTTGCTGCACAGCGCGAACTCGTCGGCATAGTCGGCGATGGTGAAGCGGCGCAGATTGCGCACCACGTACAGCGTGTGTTCGTCGACGGTATAGGTATGGAACAGGTCGTACTGCATCTGTCCGACGATGGCGCCGAAAGCGGGGAAATAGGCCGCAAGAATGCCGTAGCGGTTCATGCGCCGCAGCTCGTGGGTGACGCCGCGCGGCTGGCGCAGGATGGTCATGAACAGTTCGCGGCAGCGCGGATCGTCGCGGAAGCGCTGGTCGATGAGCGGAAGATGACGGCGAATCTGGCGCACGGTGGCGACGCCCACGCCCTGCAGTTCCGGATGCTGCGCCATGAGCAGGAAGAGCTCCAGCAGGGCGGGCGGCTGCTGCCGGAAAACCTCCGCGCCGGTGGTTTCGAGATAGCCGTTGCGGACATGGAAACGCTCGTTGAGCGGTGTGATCTCGTCGGGTTGTGCGCGCGGCAGAATGACTTCACGCAGCAGCTGCAGCAGCATTTCGTTGAGGCGGCCGAGTCCGGTGACGTTGCGGTAGTATTCCTTCATGAACTGCTCGACCGCCAGGCGGTGGCGGTCGTCCTGGTAACCGAAGCTGCGGGCAAGCGCCTGCTGATGATCGAACAGCAGGCGGTTCTCGTCGCGTCCGCTGAGCAGATGCAGCGCGTAGCGCACCCGCCACAGGAACTCCCGGTAAGTCATCAGCTCTTCATATTCGTGCGCGGTGAGAAAGCCGTGCTGCGCCAGATCGCGCAGGGCGCCAGTGCCGAAGTGGCGCTGGGCGATCCAGACGATGGTCTGCAGATCGCGCAGGCCGCCGGGTCCGTCCTTGACGTTGGGTTCGAGCTTGTAGGCGGTGCCGTGGTATTTGCGGTGTCGTTCGGTCTGCTCGGCATACTTCGCAGCGCAGAAAGCGGCGGGAGGCCACAGCTGCGCCGGTCCGGTGCGCAGGCGCATCTCATCGAAGAGGTCGCGGGAGCCGGCGATGCAACGCGATTCCATGAGATTGGTGGCGACGCCGACGTCGTTTCCGGCTTCCTGCACGCATTCTTCGACGGTGCGCACGCTGTGGCCGACCTTGAGGCCGATGTCCCAGAGGAAGGCGAGAAAATTCTCCACCGGTGCGCTGTGCGCGCGCGGCGCACCTGGCGGCAGCAGGATGAGCAGATCGACGTCGGAATGCGGATGCAGCTCGCCGCGGCCATAGCCGCCCACCGCGACCAGTGACAGATGCTCGTGCTGCCCGCTCATGAAGCGATCCCAGGCGCGGATCAGCAACTCATCGGTATACCAGGCGCGCTGGTGGACGAGGTCGGTGACGGGGATGCCGCGGTGAAACTGATCTTCGAGCGCATCGTGCACGGTGCGCAGCATGTGGCGGAAGAGTTCGATCGGCGTCGAGGTGCCGGCGAGCGTGCGATCGAAGGAGCCGGTGAAGAAAAGCTGCAGGTCGGTGAGCGAGGTCGGCGCGCCGTCCTGAGGGGGGGGGCCGGTTCGCTTCATGGCGCGGTCAGATGTCCTCGCCGGGAACCCTGGTGAGAACCTCGTAGCCGTCGTTCGTGACCAGCACCGTGTGTTCCCACTGCGCCGACAGACTGCGGTCGCGGGTGACCACGGTCCAGCCGTCGGGCAGCAGTTTGACCTGGCGCCGGCCGGCATTGACCATGGGTTCGATGGTGAAGGTCATGCCCGGTTCGAGCGTGATGCCGGTACCGGGCGTGCCGTAGTGCAGTACCTGCGGCTCTTCGTGGAAACGCAGGCCGATGCCGTGTCCGCAGTATTCGCGCACCACCGACATGCCGCTGCCTTCGGCGTGGCGCTGCATGGCATGGCCGAGGTCGCCGAGGCGGGCGCCCGGCTTGACCATCTCGATGCCGATGCGCATGCATTCGTAGGCGATCTGGCTGACGCGGCGGGCGATGATCGAAGGTTCGCCGACCATATACATCTTGCTGGTGTCGCCGTGCCAGCCGTCCTTGATGACGGTGACATCGATATTGACGATATCGCCGTCTTTCAGAATGCGCGGCCCCGGGATGCCGTGGCAGACCTGGTGGTTGACCGACGTGCAGATGGATTTGGGGAAGCCGTGGTAATTGAGCGGTGCGGGTACGGCGTGCTGCACCCGGGTGATGTGATCGTGGCAGATACGATCCAGCTCTTCCGTGGTGATGCCCGGCCGCACGTGTTCGCGGATCATGGCCAGCACTTCGGCGGCCAGTCGCCCGGCGACCCGCATCCCTTCGATTTCATCGCCCGTCTTGATGTGAATGCTCATGTGTCCACTGCCGGCCATCCGGCCGGTATTCGTTCCCGTTGTCGATCGTGGCGCGACCCCGCCCGGCGGTGTCCCGCATCGCCTGCCGCGGACCGCTGTCGGTGCGTACGGGGCGGGCCGCTTACGTGTCTGTTGCGATTGAAGATTCCGCAGCAGCGGCCTATGTTATCCCGAACGTCGCCGGATTGACAGCGGGCGCTGTGCCCGTTTTTGCGTCGCCGCGGATTTGTGCGGGCGCCGCGGATATGGTATAAAGCGCGCGCAACGTATTATATATAAAGTAGATTTCTGCCATATATAATACGGGCTCCCAGCCACAGGCGGGATACTACACACATATGCCGGCAAGCGCGCATCCGGGTGCCCTCCACGGGTCGAGATGCGTGCGGCATATGGAGGCTCAACCCGAATCAGGAGTTTTGATCAATGGCAAACGTCACCATGCGCCAGATGTTGGAATCCGGCGTGCATTTCGGCCATCAGGCCCGCTACTGGAATCCCAAGATGGCTCCCTACATCTACGGGGAGCGCAGCAAGATTCACATCATCAACCTCGAAACCACACTGCCGCTGTTCAATGACGCGATGAATTTCATCGGCCGTCTGGCGGCGAAGAAAGGCAACATCATGTTCGTCGGCACCAAGCGTGCGGCGCGCGATATCGTGCAGCAGGAAGCACGGCGTTGCGGCATGCCCTATGTCAATGAGCGCTGGATGGGCGGCATGATGACCAATTTCAAGACGGTGAAGCAGTCGATCCGCCGTCTGAAGGAACTCGAGGCGCTGTTCGAAGAAGGCGGCGGTGCCGAGCGCATCAGCAAGAAGGAAGGGCTCAAGCGTCGGCGCGAACTCGACAAGCTCGAGAGCAGCCTCGGCGGCATCAAGGATATCGCCGGCCTGCCCGATGCGCTGTTCGTCATCGATGTCGGTCACGAGAAGATCGCGATCAGCGAAGCCGTCAAGCTCGGTATCCCGGTGGTCGCCATCGTCGATACCAACAACAGCCCTGACGGTGTCGACTATGTCATTCCCGGCAACGACGACGCCATCCGCGCCATTGGACTGTACGCCCGCGCCGCTGCC
The DNA here is from genome assembly GCA_964388175.1 of uncultured Chromatiales bacterium. Lineage (GTDB taxonomy): Bacteria > Pseudomonadota > Gammaproteobacteria > SZUA-140 > SZUA-140 > JAITWN01. The sequence goes on from CAYLYS010000019.1 coordinate 19,445, forward strand.
GATGCGGTGCTCGAAAGCCGCGCTGCCGCGCTGCAGCTCGACGGCGGCGACGATGAGTTCGTCGAGCTCGACGAGAAAGGCGATGTCACGGAACAGGCGCGCAAGGGCGTGAAGAAGCCTGTGCGCAAGGTGTCGGTGAAGCGCAAGGCCGCCATCGGCAAGGGTGACGGCGAGGCTGCCGCGGACGAGGATCTCGCCACCGGGGACGCGGCGAATTCCTGAAACTCGCATGCCGCGCGCGGTTCCCTGGCGGGCCGCGCGCGGGCTTCGTGAAAGATCATATCGAGGTTTATGACTGTGGAAATTTCAGCAGCACTGGTAAAGGAATTGCGCGAGCGCACCGGCTCGGGCCTGATGGAATGCAAGCGTGCGCTGGTCGAGACGAGCGGCGATGTCGATGCCGCCATCGAACTCATGCGCAAACAGGGCCTGGTCAAGGCGGACAAGAAGGCCGGACGCACGGCGGCCGAAGGCCGCATCGGTCTGCACGTTGCCGATAACGGCGCCATCGGCGCCGTGGTGGAAATCAACTGCGAGACCGACTTCGTGGCCAAGGCCGACGATTTCATCGCTTTCGTCGACCGCGCCCTGTCGCGCGCCGTCGAGGCGCGCATCGGCGACGTCGAGCAACTGCTGGCCGCGCCTGCGCAGGCGGGCTCCGATGTGACCGTCGATACGCAGCGCCGTGAACTGGTGGCGAAGATCGGCGAGAACATCAATCTGCGGCGCATCGCGCTGTTCGAAGCGCAGCAGGGCCATGTCGTCGCCGGCTATCTGCACGGAACCCGCATCGGCGTGCTGGTCGAACTGGCCGGCGGCGATGCCGCGCTGGCGCGCGATATCGCCATGCACATCGCGGCGAGCAAGCCGGTCGCGGTTTCGGAGGACGACGTGCCCGCCGACGTGATCGCCAAGGAGCGGGAAATCTTCAGCGCGCAGGCGGCGGAAAGCGGCAAGCCGGCGGACATCGTCGAGAAGATGGTGGTCGGACGCATCAAGAAATTCCTTGCCGAGATCACGCTGCTCGGCCAGCCCTTCGTCAAGGATCCCGATACCTCGGTTGCCAAGCTGCTTGCCGGCGCGGGCGCGAAGGTCGTGCGCTTCGTGCGTTTCGAGGTCGGCGAAGGCGTGGAAAAGGTCACGACCGATTTTGCCGCGGAAGTCATGGCTCAGGTGCGCGGAGACTGATGCCGGTGGCGGAAGCAACGCAGCAGTCGAGCCCGCTCTATCGCCGCATACTGCTCAAGCTGAGCGGAGAAGCGCTGATGGGCAGCGATGCCTATGGCATCAATCCCGGCGTCGTGCAGCGCGTGGCGCTGGAGATCAAGGATCTGGTCGACAGCGGCGTTCAGGTCGCCATGGTGATCGGCGGCGGCAATATCTTCCGCGGCATCCAGCTCGCCCAGGGCGGCATGGATCGGGTCACCGGCGACCAGATGGGCATGCTGGCGACGGTGATCAATGCGCTCGCGATACAGGACAGTCTCGAGCACTACGGCATGCGGGTGCGCGTGATGTCGGCGATCCAGATTCACCAGATTTGCGAGGATTACATTCGTCGGCGCGCCATCCGCCACCTCGAAAAGGGGCGGGTGGTGGTGTTCGCCGCCGGCACCGGCAATCCTT
>CAYLYS010000019.1:21080-35341 GCA_964388175.1 uncultured Chromatiales bacterium
CTTTCTTCACCACCGATTCTGCCGCCAGTCTGCGCGGGGTGGAAATCGGCGCCAATGCGGTGCTCAAGGCGACGAAGGTGGACGGCGTCTATTCGGCCGATCCCCACAAGAGCGCCGATGCCGTGTTCTATCCCCGGCTCAGCTACGATGAGGTGCTGACGCGCAAGCTCGATGTGATGGATGCGACCGCCATCGTGCTGTGCCGCGACAACAGAATGCCGCTGCGGGTGTTCAACATCAACAAGCCCGGTGCGCTGCGTCGCGTGGTCATGGCAGGGAACGAAGGCACGATCGTCGAATAGGAGAGGCGTTATGATCAACGATATCAAGAAGGACACGGAGCTGCGCATGGGTAAAAGCATCGAGTCCCTCAGGCAGGAGCTGTCCAAGGTCCGCACCGGCCGCGCCCATACCAGTCTGCTCGATCATGTCCGGGTGTCCTACTACGGCAACGATGTGCCGCTCAGCCAGGTGGCGTCGATCAACGTGGCCGAGGCGCGCGTGCTTACCGTTACCCCCTGGGAGCGCAATATGGTCCAGGCGGTGGAGAAGGCCATCACCACCTCGGGTCTCGGCCTCAACCCATCCTCGGCCGGTAACGTCATCCGCGTGATACTGCCCTCGCTGACCGAGGAGCGCCGCCGTGACCTGGTCAAGGTCGTGCGCAGCGAGGCCGAGGGCAGCCGTGTCGCCATTCGCAACATCCGCCGCGAGGCGATGACGGGCCTGAAGGATCTGGTGAAGGAAAAGAAAATCAGCGAGGATGACGAGCGGCGCGCGCAGGAAGATATCCAGAAGCTGACCGACCGTTACATCGCCAGCGCGGACAAAGTCCTGCAGGAGAAAGAAGCGGACCTGATGGAGGTCTGATGGCGCCGCTGGCACCGTCTGCACGCGGCAACGCCTTTCCAGCCCACCCGGGCCTATTCCCTTAATCCATGACTTTCTTCGACAAACCGCCGGCTTCCCCATCTCCCGCGCCGGCCGCGGCAATGGCGCAATCGCCTGCGCACGTCGCCGTGATCATGGACGGCAACGGGCGCTGGGCCAAGCGCCGCCATCTGCCGCGCATCGCCGGGCACCGCGCCGGCGTCGAAGCGGTGCGCAGCATCGTCAAGAGCTGCGCGCGCAAGGGCGTCAAGGTGCTTACCCTGTTTGCTTTCAGCAGCGAGAACTGGCGGCGCCCGGAGCGCGAGGTCAGTCTGCTGCTCGATCTGCTGATGACCGCCATCCGGCGCGAAGTGGACAAGCTGCACCGCAACAACGTCCGTCTGCGCTTCATCGGCGACCGCTCCGTTTTCAGCCGCGCATTGCATGACAGCATGCAGCGCGCCGAGGAGCTGACCGCGGGCAACAGCGGCCTGACGCTGATCGTGGCGGTGAATTACGGCGGACGCTGGGACGTGATGCAGGCGGTGCAGCACATCGCCGGTCTGGTCGAGGCGGGAGCGCTGTCGGCCGGCGCCGTCGACGCCGAGCTGTTCGCGTCCTGTCTGTCGCTGAGCGACGTGCCCGAGCCGGATCTCTTCATCCGCACGGGCGGTGAGCAGCGCATCAGCAATTTCCTGCTCTGGCATCTTGCTTACTCCGAGCTGTATTTCACCGATATCCTGTGGCCCGATTTCGACGAGCGTGCTTTCGACGAAGCGCTCGCCTCATTCGCCGGACGCCAGCGGCGTTTCGGCTGTACGGGAGATCAGATCGAGCAGGTGCGGGGTGCTTAAGCAGCGTCTGCTGACGGCTGCGGTTCTGCTGCCCGTATTCATCTGGTGCGTCTTTGCGCTGTCGACTCAGCATTTCGCGCTGGCGACCGCTTTCGTCGTGCTGCTCGGCGCCTGGGAATGGGCGGCGCTGATGCGGCTTTCCTTCGCCGCGCGCGCCGCTTATCTCCTGCTGTTCATCGCCGTCATGCTGCTCGGCGCCTGGCTGATCACGATACCGCTGGGGCGCATCGTGCTGCTGGCGGCGACGCTGCTGTGGTGGGTCGCGGCGCTGGTGCTGATCGGCCGTTTCCAGCGCAGCGGTGCCGTGCCCGCCGGCATGCGCCGCAGCGATGATGAGCGCGGTTTTCACGGCGGGTGGCTGTTCGGTGCGCTCGGCATGCTCATCCTGGTGCCGGCCTGGCTGGCGCTGGTGATTGCCCACGGCGGTCTGCAGGGCAGCCTGCTCGTGCTGCTGCTCATGCTGCTGGTCTGGGGCGCGGACAGCGGTGCTTATGTCAGCGGCAGAATGTGGGGCAGGACGCGTCTGGCATCGCGCGTCAGCCCGGGCAAGACCTGGGCTGGTGTCTACGGCGCCGTGACGGCGTCCGTTCTCATCGCCGTCGGTGCCGGCCTGTGGCTGGGCCTGTCTTCGCTCGCCTTGCTGGCGCTGATGCTGCTGGCGATCGTCACCGTGCTGTTTTCGATCGTCGGCGATCTGTTCGAGAGCCTGGTGAAACGCCTCGCCGGCGTGAAGGACAGCGGACGGCTGCTGCCCGGCCATGGCGGCGTGCTCGACCGCATCGACAGCGTTACCGCCGCCGCGCCGGTGTTCGTGCTCGGCCTCATCGGCCAGGGGATACTGTCATGAGTGCTGCTCCGGCCGGTACCCCTGTCGGCACCCCGATTGGCGTCAGCGTGCTGGGGTCGACCGGTTCGGTCGGCGTGAACACCCTCGCGGTGCTGGCGCGCTTTCCCGAGCGCTATCGCGTCGTCGCCCTGACCGCCAATACCGACGTCGACGGCCTGTACGAGCAGTGCCTGCGTTTCCTTCCCGAGTATGTCGTGCTCGCCGACGCCGACGCCGCGGAGAAAATGGCGCAGCGTCTGCGCGCGGCCGGCGCATCGGCGCGTGTGCTGGCCGGACAGGACGGATTGTGCCACGTTGCTTCGCTGCCGCAGGTCGATTACGTGATGGCGGCGATCGTCGGCGCGGCCGGCCTGCTGCCGACGCTTGCCGCCGCGCGCGCCGGCAAGCGCGTACTGCTCGCCAACAAGGAAGCGCTGGTCATGGCCGGGCGTCTGTTCATGGACGAAATCCGTGCCCACGGCGCCGAACTGCTGCCCATCGACAGCGAGCACAATGCCGTGTTCCAGTGCATGCCGCCCGATTATGGGCGCGGTCTCGATCACATCGGTGTGCGGCGCATTCTGCTCACTTCCTCCGGCGGGCCGTTCCGTTCCTTGCCCATGTCGGCCCTGCACGCGGTCGGGCCGCAGCAGGCCTGCGCCCATCCGAACTGGGTGATGGGGCGCAAGATCTCGGTCGATTCCGCGACCATGATGAACAAGGGACTGGAAGTGATCGAGGCCTGCTGGCTGTTCGACGCCGATCCCGCCCGCATCGACGTGGTCGTGCATCCGCAGAGCGTGGTGCATTCCCTGGTCGAGTATGCCGACGGTTCCCTGCTGGCCCAGCTTGCCTCGCCCGACATGCGGGTGCCGATCGCCCACGCGCTCGCCTGGCCGCAGCGCATGGAGTCGGGCGCGGAGCGGCTGGATCTCGCCGCCATCGGCCGACTCGATTTCGAGGCGCCCGACGCCGAGCGCTTTCCCTGCCTAGCTTATGCCTATGATGCCGCGCGCCGCGGCGGTACCGCACCGGCGATCATGAACGCTGCGAACGAAGTCGCGGTGGCGGCGTTCCTCGCCGAGCGCATCCGCTTTACCGACATTCCCCGCGTGATCTCGGCGACGATGTCGGCGCTCGCGGTGCGCGCCGCCGATACGCTCGATGCCGTGCTCGATGCCGACCGCCGCGCGCGCGAGCACGCGACGGAGCAGGTGCGGGCGCTGACGCCGGGGTGCGTATCATGATGAGCACCGTGCTGTCGTCGGTATTCTTCTTCATCATCGCCATCGGCGTGCTGGTGACCATCCACGAATTCGGCCACTTCTTCGTTGCGCGCCGTCTCGGCGTGCGCGTGCTGCGCTTCTCCGTCGGCTTCGGCCGGCCGCTGCTGCGCTGGCAGCGCAAAGGCGACGACACCGAGTACGTCATCGCGGCGCTGCCGCTCGGCGGTTATGTGCAGATGCTCGACGAACGCGAAGGTCCGGTGCCGGAGCATGATCGGCACCGCGCCTTCAACCGCCAGTCACTGGCGCGGCGCGCCGCGATCGTGGCGGCCGGGCCGATCTTCAATTTCCTGCTCGCCATCGTCGCCTATTGGCTGGTATTCAGCATCGGCATCGCCGACATCAAGCCGATCGTCGGCGAAGTGCAGCCGGGCAGCCTCGCCGCCCAGGGCGGGTTCCGTTCCGGCGACCTGATCGTGCGCATCGACGGCGCGCCGGTCGCCACCTGGGGCACGGCATTCATGAGCCTGCTCGACAGCAGTCTGGCCGGGAAGCGGGTCGAGATCGAGGTGCGCGACGAGGAGGAGGCGCAGCAGCCGAGAACGCTCGATTTCACCCGTCTCGCCGCCGGCGTCGATCGTTCGAATCTGCTGCCCAATATCGGTTTCGATCTCTATCAGCCCAGCCTGCCCGCTGTCATCGGCCGCCTCGAGGCGGGCGGGGTGGCGGAAAGCGCCGGTCTGCGTGTCGGCGACCGTCTGCGTTCGGTCGATGGACGCGCGCTGGAGAGCTGGGAGCAGTGGGTGGAGGAGGTGCGCAAGCGGCCGGAACAAGCGCTGCAGATCGATGTCGAACGGCAGGGTGAGGTTTTCCCGCTGACCATCCGCCCGGCGCGCGTCGAAACCGCCGAGGGGGACATCGGCGGTTTCGACGCGGCGGTATCCATGCCCGCCGATCTGATGGAACGCATGCGCGCCGTCGAGCGTTATTCACCCGGTGCGGGTCTGCTCGCCGCGCTGGAGCGGACCTGGAGCATGACGCGGATGACGGTCAACATCCTCGTCAGCATGCTGACCGGGCACGTATCGGTGACCAATCTGAGCGGCCCGATCCGCATCGCGCAGTATGCCGGCCATTCGGCGGAGGCGGGCCTGGTGCAGTTCATTTCGTTTCTGGCGATCATCAGCATCAGTCTGGGCGTGCTGAACCTGCTGCCGCTGCCGGTGCTCGATGGCGGACACTTGCTTTATTATCTGATCGAGTTCGTGCGCGGGCGCCCGCTGTCGGACGAGGCGCAGATGGTGGGACAAAAGATCGGCGTGTTCGTGCTGATCGGGGTTATGATACTGGCATTTTACAATGACATCGCACAGCTCATTTCTTGAACTCGGCTGACAGGGACTTCCGTTCTTCTTCCATGATCCGTAACTCGTACAGATTCGCCGCCGTACTGCTGGGCGTGCTGCTGGCGCTGCGCGCCTGGGCTGCCGACCCCTTCGTGATCGAGGACATCCGCGTCGAAGGCGTGCAGCGCATCGCGGTCGGCACCGTGCTCAGCTATCTGCCGCTGAACGTCGGCGACACCTTCGAGGACGGCCACGCCGCCGGGGTGATGCGCGCACTGTTCAGAACCGGCTTTTTCGACGACATCACGCTGGGGGTGGACGAGCGCACGCTGGTCGTGGTGGTCAAGGAGCGCCCGACCATCTCCACCATCGCCATTTCCGGCAACAAGGATATCCGCACCGAGCAGCTGACCGAGGCGCTGAAGAGCGTGGGTCTGTCGGAAGGGCAGGTTTTCGACCGCTCGTCGCTGGAGCGCATGAAGATCGAGCTCGAGCGCCAGTACTTCAATCAGGGCAAGTATGGCGTCAAGGTGCAGACCGGGGTGGAGCGCCTCGACGACAACCGTGTCGATATCACCATCGACATCGTCGAAGGACACGTCGCGCGCATCCTGCGCATCAACATCGTCGGCAATACCGCTTTCAGCGATGCCGTGCTGCTGTCGAAGTTCGAACTGAGTCCGGCGACGATGTTCTCGCTGGTTTCAAACAACGATCAGTATTCCCATCGCCGCCTGTCCGGCGACCTGGAGGCGCTGCGCTCCCATTACCTGGACAATGGATACGTCAATTTCTCCATCGATTCGACCCAGGTTTCCATCACCCCGGACAAGCGCGACGTCTACATCACCGTCAATGTCACCGAGGGTGAGCAATACACCGTGTCGTCGATCGCGCTGTCGGGCAATCTCATCGTCAGCGAGGAAGAGCTGCGCAGCCTGATCACGCTCAATCCGGGCGATGTGTTCTCGCGCCGGCTGGCGCAGCAGAGCTCCACCGCGATCAGTGATCGCCTGGGCCTGGAAGGGTATGCCTTCTCCAACGTCAATCCCGCGCCCGAGCTCAATCGTGAAACGCGTGAAGTGGCGCTTACCTTCATGGTCGATCCGGGCCGGCGCATCTATGTGCGCCGCGTCAACGTATCCGGCAACATCCGCACCGAGGACGAGGTGGTGCGCCGCGAACTGCGCCAGATGGAGGGCGGCTGGATCTCCACCGATCGCGTCAACCGCTCGCGGACGAGGCTGCTGCGTCTGGCCTTTTTCGAAGAAGCGACGGTGGAAACGCCCGCTGTCCCCGGCGTCGCCGATCAGGTCGACGTGAACTTCGGCGTCAAGGAGCGTCCCTCCGGCTCGCTGATGGCCGGCGTGGGCTACTCGCAGTCGCAGGGTATCCTGATGAATGCCAGCATCAGCCAGGACAACGTGTTCGGCACCGGCCGCCGTGTCAGCGCGACGGTGAACAACAGCTCGGTCAACCGCATCTACAGCTTTTCCTATACCAATCCCTATTACACCCTGAACGGGGTGAGCAGGGGCTTCAGCCTGTTCAGCCGCGAAACGAACGCCGCGGAGGCGCGGATCGCCGACTTCAGCTCGGATGTGTACGGGCTCAGCGTCGATTACGGATTCCCGCTCAGCGAGTTCAACACCGCGAATCTGTCGCTGGGGTACGAATACACGCGCATCCGTACCGATGAGCTGACGCCGCAGTCCTTCATCGACTTTCTCGACCAGAATTCCGACCGCTTCCATATCTACAAGCTGAGCACGGGATTCACGCACGACACCCGCAACCGCGCCATCCTCGCCGACCGCGGCCGTTTGCACAGTCTTTCCAGTGAGGTCGCGCTGCCGGGCAGCGGGCTCGAATACTACAAGCTGCGTTACCGCGGGCTGCAGTATGCGCCCCTGTTCGGCGATTTCACGCTGCTGTTCAAGGCCGAGGTCGGCTATGGCGACAACTACGGCGATACCAGCGCGCTGCCGTTCTTCGAGAACTTCTATGCCGGCGGACCGGATTCCATACGCGGTTTCCGCGCGAACTCGCTGGGGCCGCGCGACACGGTGCGGGACCGTCCTCTCGGCGGCGCGTTCAAGACCGTGGCCAACGCCGAACTCATCTTCCCCGTGCCTTTTTCCGAGGATAACAAGTCGTTGCGCCTGAGCACGTTCTTTGATATTGGTAACGTGTTTGCTGATCCCCGCGATTTCGATGCGGGGGAACTGCGCCAGTCCGTCGGGGTTTCGGTCATCTGGTATACGCCGCTCGCACCGATGACGTTCAGTCTGGCCCATCCCCTGAACGACCGTGCCGGTGACGACACGGAGGCCTTCCAGTTCACGCTGGGTTCATTCTTCTTCTGATTCCGAATCTGGAGTACGACATTGAAGCCTTTCATGCCTCTTCATCTTGTGTTCATGCTGATCTGCGCCGGTTTCATGAGCATGACGGCACAGGCCGCTGATCTGAAACTGGGTTATGTCGATGCCATCAAGCTGCTCGAGGAGGCGCCGCAGGCGCGCGAAGCCACGCAGCGTCTGCAGCGGGAGTTCGCTTCGCGCGAGGAAGAGATCGCCCGTACTCAAGGTGAAGTTCAGCGCATGGAAGATTCCCTGTCCCGCGACAGCGCCGTCATGAGCGAAACCGAGCGCCGCAATGTCGGGCTGGACGTGCTGGCGCGCAAGCGCGAGCTGCGCCGCATGCAGGAGGAGTTCCGCGAGGATCTCAATATCCGCCGCAACGAAGCGCTCGGCGGACTGCAGGAGCTGATCAAGGAAACCATCCAGGAGATCGGTGCGGCGGGCAAGTTCGATCTCATTTTCTTCGAAGGCATCGCCTATGCGAACTCCGCCCTGGATGTGACCGATCAGGTGCTGACGGGGCTGGCCAAGCGCCACCAGGCTGCCGGCAACCGGCGCTGAGAGCCGGGGCAGTCTGAGAACGGGGAGGCGGACGCTTGACGGAGATCACCCTCGGCGAGCTGGCGCAGAGATTCGGCGGTGAGGTCCGCGGCGACCCGGCCTGCCTCATCCGCCGCGTGGCCTCGCTCGAAAACGCAGGGCCGGGCGATATCGCCTTTCTGAGCAACGCCCAATACCGCCGCCGCCTGAGCGCAACGCGCGCCTCGGCGGTGATACTGCAGCATGCCATGCTCGCCGAATGTCCGGTGCACGCGCTGATCACCGAGCAACCCTATCTGATCTATGCCCGCGTCGCCGCCTTGCTGCATCCGCCAGCGAGCCCGGCGCCCGGCATCGATCCTGCTGCCCATATCGGCGCCGACTGCGTGTTCGGCGCGGATGTCAGCATCGCGGCGTATGCGGTGCTGGGCGCGGGCGTGCGGCTGGGCGCGCGCGTCAGTATCGCCGCCGGATGCGTCATCGGCGACGGTGTCGAGATCGGCGATGACAGCCGCATCGCCGCCAATGCGACCCTGCATCACGGCACGCGGATGGGGCGGCGGGTGCTGGTCCATTCCGGCGCGGTGATCGGCGGCGACGGCTTCGGCTTCGCCAATGACCGCGGCGTGTGGGTCAAGATACCGCAGCTTGGCGGCGTGCGGATCGGCGATGATGTGGAAATCGGTTCGAATACCACCGTCGATCGCGGCGCGCTCGACGACACGGTGATCGATGACGGTGTGAAGCTGGATAATCAGGTGCAGATTGCTCACAATGTGCGCGTCGGTGCCCATACCGCGATAGCCGGCTGTGCCGGTATCGCGGGCAGTACGACCATCGGCAGGCATTGCGCCATCGGGGGAGGAGCGGGCATCAGCGGCCATCTGGAGATCGCGGACGGGGTGCAGCTGACGGGAACGACCTTCGTCACGCAATCGATCCATGAAAAGGGCGTGTATTCGTCGGGAACGCCGTTCGAGCCCGTTTCGGCATGGCGTCGCAATTATGTCCGCATGAGACAACTGGATGACATGGCCCGGCGGCTGCACGAACTGGAGCAGACGGTCAGACGTATGCGCGCAGAGCGCGAGCAAGGATAGAGTGATGAACACGGAAAAAACAACGGATCAGAGCGGGGAGGCGGGCCTGGATATCCATGCCATTCTGCGGCAGCTGCCGCATCGCTATCCCTTTCTTCTCATCGATCGCGTGCTCCGCTACACGGTCGGCGAATCGCTGACGGCGGTCAAGAACGTTTCCTACAACGAGCCTTATTTCAACGGTCATTTCCCGGTGCGTCCGGTGATGCCCGGCGTGCTGATCCTGGAGGCGATGGCGCAGGCGACCGGCATCCTCGCTTTCCGCACGGCGGGCGCCCAGCCCAGCGACGGCACGCTCTATTACCTGGTCGGCATCGACAAGGCGCGTTTCAAGCGCCCGGTGGAGCCGGGTGATCAGATCGTGATCGACGTGAAGGTGCAGCGCACGGTGCGCAACATCTGGTTTTTCAGCGCCGAGGCGCGTGTCGATGGCGAAATCGTGGCCACCGCCGACATGATGTGCGCGGCAAAGGATATTCCCGATTGATCGATTCCCGCGCAATCATCGATCCGCGCGCGCGCATCGCCGCTGACGTGTCGGTCGGACCTTACTCCACCATCGGCCCCGAGGTGGAGATCGGATCCGGCTGCCGCATCGGTTCGCACGTCGTGATCAAAGGCCCGTGCCGCATCGGCAGCGACAACCAATTCTTCCAGTTTGCCTCCATCGGCGAGGTGCCGCAGGATAAGAAGTATCGCGGCGAGGATACCGTGCTCGAGATCGGCGATCGCAACGTGGTGCGCGAATTCGTCACCATGCACCGCGGCACGGTACAGGGCGGCGGCGTCACCCGGCTCGGCAGCGACAACCTGATCATGGCGAACGTGCACATCGCGCACGACTGCATCGTCGGCAATCACACCATCTTCGCCAACAACGCTTCGCTTGCCGGCCATGTCGTGGTGGAGGATCACGTGATCCTCGGCGGCTACTCCCTGGTGCACCAGTTCTGCGCCATCGGCGTTCACAGCTTCTCGGCGGCGGCCAGCCTGATCACCAAGGACGTGCCGCCTTTCGTGCTGGTGTCCGGACACATGGCCAAACCCTACGGCCTCAATGTCGAGGGTATGCGGCGGCGCGGTTTCTCGCCGGCGACGGTGCGCACCCTGCGTCAGGCGTACAAACTCATCTACCGCGCCAATCTGCCGCTGGCCCAGGCGGTCGAGGAGCTGCGTGCGCTGGCGGTCGATTGTCCGGAAGTCGGCTTGATGGCCGATTTCATCGAGCGTTCGCAGCGCGGCATCGTGCGCTGAGGCGGCCGGAGGCGTTTTGCGCATCGGTCTGGTCGCGGGGGAAACCTCCGGAGACATGCTCGGCGCCGGCCTGATCCAGGCCATCCGCGCCCGCATTCCGGATGCCGTTTTCGAAGGGGTGGCCGGCCCGCGCATGGTCGCCGCCGGTTGCCGCCTGCTCTATCCGGCCGAGCGCCTCGCCGTCATGGGGCTGGTGGAAGTGCTGGGACGCTACCGCGAGCTCCACGCCATGCGCGCCGATCTGGTGCGCCATTTCCGCAGTGATCCGCCCGATGTCTTCGTCGGTATCGACGCCCCCGAATTCAACCTCGGCCTGGAAGCGCGGCTGAAGGCGGCGGGCATCCGCACCGCGCATTACGTCAGCCCGCAGGTCTGGGCCTGGCGCCGCAATCGCCTGCGCACCATCTCGCGCTCGGTGGATCTCATGCTGACGCTGTTTCCGTTCGAGGCTGCCTTCTACGAGGAGCACGGCGTGCCTGTGCGCTTCGTCGGTCATCCGCTGGCGGATGCCATTGCCAGCGAGATCGATCCCGTAGCGGCGCGTGCGGCGCTTGCGCTGCCGGCAAGCGGCCCCTTGATCGCGCTGCTGCCAGGCAGCCGTGAATCCGAGGTGCGGCGCCTGGCCGGGATTTTCGTCCGCACCGCGCGCTGGTGTCTGGAACGGCGCGCGGACCTGCGTTTCGCGGTGCCGCTGGTCAATCCCGCCACGCGTCATCTGTTCGAGGCGGCGCTCGCGCGCGAGCCGGGTCTGCCGCTGACGGTGTTCGAAGGGCGTTCACTGGAGGTCATGGCCGCCGCCGATGCGGTGCTGCTGGCGAGCGGTACGGCGACGCTGGAGGCGATGCTGCTCAAGCGTCCGATGGTGGTGGCCTACCGCATGGCGGCGATGACGCACTGGCTGGCCAAGCGTCTGGTCTACATCGACCGCTATTCCATCCCCAATCTGCTCGCCGGCGAGCACATCGTGCCGGAGTTCATCCAGAATGCCGCCAGCCCCGAGGCGCTGGGCGCGGCACTGCTGGCCTATCTGGACGACCCGACGCGCGCCGCTGCGGTGCATGACCGCTTCTCCGAGCTGCATGAAGCGCTGCGTCGGGATGCCAACGAACGCGCCGCCGAGGCCGTACTCGGCCTGGTCGGCGCCGGGCCAGCGGCCGATCGCCGATGATGAAGGGTACGGCGGCGACGCTGGCGCACATTGCCGATCCGCTGGCGGCCGGCGTGGACGAGGCCGGGCGCGGACCCCTGGCCGGCCCGGTCTACGCCGCCGCGGTGATCATGGATCCGCGTCATCCGCTGCCGGGCGTCGACAACTCCAAAGCGCTCAGGCCGGCGCTGCGTGAGCGGCTCGACGGCATGATCCGCACTCATACCCTGGCCTGGGCGCTCGGGCGCGCCGACGTGGCGGAGATCGATCATCTCAATATCCTGCACGCCAGCCTGCTGGCGATGCGGCGTGCGGTGGAGGCGCTCGGCGCCACACCGAGCCGCGTGCTGGTCGACGGCAAGCACTGTCCCGCGGTGTCCTGTCCGGCCCATGCCATCGTGCAGGGCGATGCGCGCGTGGTCGCCATTGCCGCGGCCTCCATCCTCGCCAAGGTGGCGCGTGACCGCGAGATGGCCGAGCTCGATGCGCTTTATCCCGGCTACGGCTTTGCCGTTCACAAGGGCTATCCGACGCGTGATCACTTGGCCGCGCTGCAGCGGCTCGGCGTCAGTCCGGTGCATCGCCGCAGTTTCGGGCCGGTGCGAGCGCTGCTGGGCGCCTGAGCCGAGTCTCCGTGACCGCATACCTGCTTCCGGACACCTGCGCCGGGCGCGGTGCAAGGTGAGGGTCGCTCAGGCGGGGGTGCTTGGGTAGAATAGCCGCCATGCCCGCCACTTTCGTTCATCTGCGCGTTCACAGCGATTATTCCCTCGTCGATGGCATGATCGGCGTCAAGTCGCGCACGCGCATCACCCATGCGCCGGGCAACAAGTTGCCGTTCATCGAGGAGCGCGTGCCCGCTCTGCCCGAAGCGGTCGCCGCTGCCGGCATGCCGGCCGTGGCGGTGACCGACCAGTGCAATCTGTTCGCGATGGTGAAGTTCTACCGCGCCGCGCTGGCGGCGGGCATCAAACCCATCGTCGGTGTCGACATCTGGCTGCGGCGCGGCGCCGAACGCGGGCAACAGCTCAGCCGCATGGTGCTGCTGTGCCAGAACCGCACCGGCTATCTCAATCTGACGCGTCTGATCTCGCGTTCCTACATAAGCGGTATGCACCAGGGCATACCGACGATCGAGCGCGCCTGGCTGGAAGGGGCGAGCGACGGTCTCATCGCGCTCTCCGGCGGCCGCCAGGGCGATGTCGGCCAGGCCCTGCTTGCCGATCGCCGCGACGAGGCGGACCAGCTGCTGGCCGACTGGTGCCAGCTCTTCCCCGGCCGCTTCTACCTCGAGCTGCAGCGTACCGGGCGGGCGCAGGAGGAAGATTATCTGCATCTGGCGGTCGAGCTCGCGCTGCGCCATGCCGTGCCCGTGGTCGCGACCAACGATGTTTGTTTCCTCTCCGCCGGGGATTTCGAGGCGCACGAGGCGCGGGTCTGCATCCACGAGGGACGCGTGCTGAACGATCCGCGGCGCCCGCGCAACTACAGTGAGCAGCAATACCTGCGTACGCCGGAAGAAATGCGCGAGCTGTTCAGCGACATTCCCGAAGCGCTGGAAAACACCCTGGAAATCGCCCGCCGCTGCAACCTCGAATTGAAGCTGGGCGAGAACGTGCTGCCGGATTTCCCGGTGCCGGCAGGCATGAGCACGGAATCGTTCTTCGCCGAAGAGGCGCGCGTCGGATTGGAACGGCGCCTGCAGCGGCTGCCGGCCGGACAGGATCCGGCGCTGCGCGAGCAATACCAGGCGCGCCTCGTGCTCGAGGTCGACGTCATCGTCAAGATGGGGTTCCCGGGCTACTTCCTCATCGTCGCCGACTTCATCCGCTGGGCGCGCGAGAACGATGTGCCGGTCGGCCCCGGGCGCGGCTCCGGCGCCGGCTCGCTGGTGGCCTATGCGCTGGCGATCACCGACCTCGATCCGATCGCGCACGATCTGCTGTTCGAGCGCTTCCTCAATCCCGAGCGTGTGTCGCTGCCCGATTTCGACGTCGATTTCTGCATGGACGGCCGCGACCGCGTCATCGATTACGTTGCCCGCCGCTATGGCCGGGAGCGCGTTTCGCAGATCATCACCTACGGCAGCATGGCCGCCAAGGCGGTGGTGCGTGACGTCGGCCGCGTGCTCGGCCATCCCTACGGTTTCGTCGACAAGATCGCCAAGCTCATTCCCTTCGAGCTCGGCATGACGCTGAGCAAGGAGCTGGGTGCCGGCGGGCCGCTGAGCGAGCGCTATGCCGAGGACGAGGAGCTGCGCATGCTCATCGATCTGGCGAGCCGGCTCGAAGGGCTGGTGCGCAACGCCGGCAAGCATGCCGGCGGCGTCGTCATCGCGCCCTCCGAGCTGACCGATTTCACGCCGCTCTACTGCGAACAGGGTTCCGACAATCCGGTGACGCAGTTCGACAAGGACGACGTCGAGGCGGTGGGTCTGGTCAAGTTCGACTTCCTCGGCCTGCGTACCCTGACCATCATCGACCGCACCGTCAAGATCATCAATGCGCGCGGCGCGGCGGTGGACATCACCGCCATACCGACCGATGACGAGGCGGCCTTCGATCTGCTCAAGCGCTGCGCGACGACGGCGATTTTCCAGCTCGAATCGCGCGGCATGAAGGATCTGATCAAGCGCCTGCAGCCGGACTGCTTCGACGACATCACCGCGCTGGTCGCGCTGTTCCGTCCCGGTCCGCTGCAGTCGGGCATGGTCGACGACTTCATCGCGCGCAAGC
>CAYLYS010000019.1:35351-38449 GCA_964388175.1 uncultured Chromatiales bacterium
GCCAGGCCGATCTGCTGCGCCGCGCCATGGGCAAGAAAAAGCCCGAGGAAATGGCCAAGCAGCGCGCCGTGTTCATGGCGGGCGCCGACAAGCGCGGCGTCGATGCGGAGACGGCGCGCAGCATTTTCGATCTGATGGAGAAGTTCGCCGGCTACGGCTTCAACAAATCCCACTCCGCCGCCTATGCGCTGCTGTCCTACCAGACCGCCTGGCTGAAAGCGCACTATCCGGCGGCGTTCATGGCCTCGGTGCTGTCCGCGGATATGGACAATACCGACAAGGTGGTGACGCTGATGGACGAGTGTCGCGCCATGGAGCTGACCATCCAGCCGCCCGACATCAATCGCTGTGACTACGCTTTCACCGTTGCCGACGAGCGCACGGTGCTCTACGGCCTCGGCGCCATCAAGGGCGTGGGGGAGGCGGCGCTCGAAGGCATCGTCGCCGAGCGCAGCGCCAGGGGGACGTTCACCGATCTGTTCGATCTGTGCCGGCGCATCGATCTGCGCCGCGCCAATCGCCGCGTGCTTGAGGCGCTGATCCGTTCCGGCGCGCTCGATGTACTCGATACCAACCGCGCGCGCTCGATGAGCCTGCTGACCGAGGCGATCCAGTTCGCCGAGCGCAGCGTGCGCGATGCCGCCGTCGGCCAGGACGATCTGTTCGGTTCCGGTTCCGGTTCCGGTTCGGGTTCAGGTGCTGCAATCGTGGCCGCTGACACTTCGCATCTGAGCGTGCTGCGCAACGAGGTGCCGGAGTGGAGCGAGGAGCAGCGCCTGCTGGGTGAAAAGGAAACGCTCGGGCTTTACCTCACCGGGCATCCGATCGAACGCTATCTGGGCGAACTCGGCCGCTTCGTGTCCTCACGCATCGCCGAACTGCGTCCGCAGGGCGACCAGACCGTGACCGTCGCCGGACTGGTCATCGCCATCCGCACCATGAACAGCCGGCGCGGCGACCGTATCGCCTTCATCACCCTCGACGATCGCAGCGCGCGCATCGAGATCGCGGTATTCTCCGAGGCTTACCAGCGTTTCCGCGAGCATCTGGTCAAGGACCGTCTGCTGGTGGTCGAGGGGACGGTCAGTCTCGATGATTACAGCGGCGGCTGTCGCATGAGCGCGGACCGCATCATGGACATCGACGAAGCGCGGGCCGTCCATGCCCGCGGGCTGGAAATCGATATCCGCACGCCGGAGGACGCGTCGCTGAGCCGCGCGCTCGCCGAGATCCTGCGGCCTTTCCGCAATGCCGAGCTGTGCCCGGTGTGGATCAATTATCAGGGCAGCAAGGCGCGCGGTCGCCTGAGCCTGGGACAGGAATGGCGGGTCAATCCGACCGACGAACTGATCGGCCAGCTCGGCAAGGTCGCCGGTGCGGACGGCGTCCGCGTGCTTTACTGAGCGCTTTACTGATACAGGGGAGCGGGCACGTTCCGCTTTTCACTTCCCGCTTTCCACTTTAGACTCTAGAGCATGAACAGCAAATTCAAAAACGGATATCTCGAATTCGAACGACCGATCGCCGAGCTCGAAGAGAAAATCGAGGAACTGCGCTACGTCGGCAACGATAAGGACCTCAACATCGGCGAGGAGGTATCGCGCCTGGAGGCCAAGGCCAAGGCGCTCACCGAGTCGATTTTCTCCTCGCTGAGTGCATGGCAGATCGCCCAGCTCGCCCGCCATCCGCAGCGTCCTTACGCGCTCGATTACATCGAACGCATCGTCACCGATTTCGAGGAGCTGCACGGGGACCGGCGCTACTCGGACGATGCCGCCATCGTTGGCGGCATGGGCCGCATCGACGGGCGTCCGGTGGTCATCATCGCCCACCAGAAGGGGCGCGATACCAACGAGAAGGTCCGCCGCAACTTCGGCATGCCGCGGCCGGAAGGCTATCGCAAGGCACTGCGCCTGATGGGTCTGGCCGAACGTTTCAAACTGCCGGTGGTGACTTTCATCGACACGCCCGGCGCCTATCCCGGCGTGGGCGCGGAGGAGCGCGGGCAGAGCGAAGCGATCGCGCGCAATCTGCTGGTGCTGTCGGCGCTGCGCACGCCGGTGGTGTGCACGGTCATCGGCGAGGGCGGTTCCGGCGGCGCACTCGCCATCGGCGTCGGCGATCACGTGATGATGCTCGAATACAGCACCTATTCGGTGATCTCGCCCGAGGGTTGCGCTTCCATCCTGTGGAAGAGCGCGGAAAAGGCATCCGAGGCGGCCGAGGCCATGGGCATCACATCCAAGCGGCTGAAGGAACTCAAGCTGATCGACGAAGTGATTCCCGAGCCGCTCGGCGGCGCGCACCGCAACGTCGATGCCACCGCCCAGGCGATCAAGCGTTCGTTGCGCGGCGCGCTCGAACGGCTCACCAGCCGCGGGCCCGACGAGCTGGTGCGCTCGCGTTACCAGCGCCTCATGGGCTACGGTGTCTACAAGGGCTGAACCGGCCGCCGTTGACCTGATCCGCGATCACCTCGTCGCCGCGCTCGGGCGCTTTCCCGCGCCGCGGCGCTTCCGGGTGGCGTACAGCGGCGGGCTCGATTCTACCGTTCTGCTGCATGCCCTGGCCGCCGTGCGCGATCGGTTGTCCGCCGATGTCACCGCACTCCATGTCGATCATGGATTGCATCCCGCCTCGACATCCTGGACCGAGCACTGCCGTGCGCAATGCGAGGCGCTGCGACTCGATATCCTTGTCAGCCGGGTCGAAGTCGTCGGCGCGGACGAAGAGGGGCTGGAAGCGGCGGCGCGCCGCGCGCGCTACGATGCGTTCGCCGCCGCGATGGCGCCGCAGGACTGTCTGCTCACCGCGCATCACCGAGACGATCAGGCCGAAACCGTATTGCTGCAACTGCTGCGCGGCTGCGGTCCGCACGGTCTGGCGGCCATGGCGCCGATCGACGATTTTGCCGCCGGTTACCATGCCCGCCCCCTGCTCGATCTGGAGCGCGATTCCCTGCTGGCTTATGCCGAGGCCGCCGGCCTGCGCTGGATCGACGATCCCAGCAACAGCGATACCCGTTTGCGACGCAATTTCCTGCGCCACGACATCATTCCCCGTTTGCAGCAGTATTGGCCCGCACTGTCGCGCACGCT
>CAYLYS010000020.1:0-38270 GCA_964388175.1 uncultured Chromatiales bacterium
CGACGACAAGGGAGATTGCGATGAATGCCGTTCTGTTCTTTGATGCGATGCTGACTCCGAAGATCATCACCGCCGTCTATTGGCTGCTGCTGGTCAGCGTCGTGATTTTCGGAATCGGCTCGATGTTCGCCGGTTTCGAAGGTTTCACCTTCGGCTCGTTTCTGAGGGGGATTGCGATCATCGTCGGCGGCGGCATCGGCGCCAGGATCTGGTGCGAGCTGCTCATCGTCCTGTTCAAGATCCACGAGAACATCAGGAAGCTGGCGGATACGAAGTGAGCGGAGGCCGGCTTGCGATTCGGTTCCGTCTCGCGGATCTCGGCATGTCCGGTGGCGGACTGTCTCAGCTCGCCACCGGTTTTCTTGTGCGGTAAAGACGACTTCAACACGGCCGGCCCTGCTGCTGTGCCAGGTCGGTCCTGTCACGATCTGCACATCACAACCCAGTCGAGAGACAGTCGATCATCTTCGTTTCGATGATGCGGCGAAACCGGCCGCGCAGCATCTGCGACAGCTTCGGCTGGGTGATGCCCGGCACTTTCGCCGCCTGTTGCTGGTCCCAATGGCGGGCTGCGATGATCTCGCCGATCTTGGCTGCCAGTTGTGTCTTGACCAGCATGCCGTAAGAGGTTTTGCGCTACGGTGACCGCGGCGCGGGTCAGCCTGGAAAGAAATCGATCGGATAAGTGATCGTCGTCGCCGCGACCTGCCTGGCGCCGAAGTCGAACATCTGCACGCGCGCGAGCAGGCGACGTTCGAGTTCGGGGTCGCCGAGCTGGCTGGAGACGAGTTCGCAGGCGCTGACCTGTCCGCCCGGCTCTATCGTCAGCTTGAGGACGATCTTGCCGGAGAGGCCGGGATTGGCGCGCAGGGCGCGGTTGTACAGTGCGTTCAGCGCGCCCTTGTTCTGATCGAAGATCATCTGGATTTCTTCGCTGGTCCGCTGCGCGAGCGCAGCGGACGCGGAACGCCCACCGGCCGGGCCCGTGCCTGACGCCGCCGCGCCGGCCGCGGTGGCCGGGGCCGAGACCCGCGTCGTTTCGCGCGCGGCGAGCTGCGTCTGGCCGGTGTCGCGCGCGAGCGCCGAGGTGTCGATGCCGCCGCTGCCGGTTCCCCTGCTGGCGGTGATGACGGCAGGGTCGCTGCGCGGGGCGGCCGTTTCCGTATTGCGCTGCTGTATCTGCCGGCGTTCCATATCGTCCGCCGCCGAGGTGCTGCGCAGACCGGCGAGCTCCTGACTCAGGGCCAGCAGGCCGGTGCGCGCCGCGCGCTCGCGCGCGACGGCCGCGGTCGGTGTTTCCGGCGTCATCGCCGGCTGCGGCTCGGCCTTGGGCACGGGCGGTTTTTCTTTCGCGACCGGTTCCGGTTTCGGCGCCGGCTTCGATTCCGGTTTCGATTCAGGCGGCGGTTCCGCTTTGGTTTCCGGCTGTGGCTGGACTTCCTCGCGCTGGACCGGCGGCGGAGGCGGCGGCACGGGTTTGTCCTGGATGATCAGCTGTGCGAAGCGGGCGGGGACTTCTTGCACGCGGTCGATGAGGCGATCGGAGAGATCGATCATCGGGATGATGAGGAAAAGCAGGATCATGCCCACCATGCTGGTGGCCATGATCCGGTGCAGCCTGCGGTCGTCCTCCGGGGAAGGCGACCAGGGCAGGGCGGTGCTGTGATAGTAAGCGGCACTCATGTCAGTCGTTTCCCGATCCTTTCTGCAGCACGGCAAAGGATATTTTTCCGTATCCGGCCTCGCTGCCGGCGATCATGACTTTTCTGAGCAGACGGTAGGGAAGCTCCTTGGCGCCGAGGATGGTGACCTCGGCGCCGCTCTCCGTATCGGCGGCGCGGACGCGACGCTGGTCGAGCGCGGAGAGCGCGGCGCTGAGCGCGGGGATGCCCTGTCCGTCAGCGTTCAGCGCCTCTTCGATGCCGATGACGCCGCGGCCCTGCACCAGGATCTCGTCGTCGGTCACCATGACGACGACGGCTTCACGCGGCCGTTCCTCGGCGACCGATTCCGGCAGCGAGATCATCTTGGCGTTTGGCAGCACGTCCACCTCGGTGGAATTCACCAGCAGGAAGAACACCAGGATGGTGAAGATATCCATCAGCGCCACCAGATTGAGCGCGGAGACGCTGCGCCGCCGGTGGTGGCGTTCCATGCGCAATGCCCGTTTCGACATCTTCATGACGATGCCTCAGGCGCCCTTGCGCCGCGGTGCGGCGTCGCCGATCGAGATCGCGGGGAACAGCTCGACCCAGGCCACAGTGGCCGCCTGCACGGTGGGTGCGACTCTGACCGTATCCATCACCTGCACCAGCACTTCGTAGGAGATGTCCGGTTCGAGCAGAATCGTGGCATCGTTCGTGTCCGGGTATTCAGCCTTGATTTGCTTCAGCACATCGCCGAGGGATTTGAGGTTGTAGACCCCCTCGTTCTTGCCGATGGTGAGTGCCGGGCCGCCGCGGTTGGCGACTTCGATGCGGTCGGTGCGCACGGTGACCTCGATGCGCAGCCGCTGGTCGTCGGCCGCATCGGCGCCGGCGGCGCTGGAGGGCAGGCCGAGTTCGATGATGGCAACGCGGGAGAAGACCGCGGTCACGAGCAGGAACGGCACCAGGATCACCATCAGGTTCATGAAGGCGGTGATCTCCAGATCCGCCGGTCCGTGCTCGCGCCGGCGCCGTGAGCGTCGCATCACGATGCCGCCCTCCGCGCCGGCGTTCCCGCCACGGCGTTGGCGGTTGCCGTCTGCGCCGACAGCGGAACCGAAGCCTGCGCCGCCTTGGCATGCTCGGAGAGAATGTTGAGGAACTTGACCGCGGCCATCTCCAGGCTGTCGACGAGCTGCGTCGTCTTGGTCTGCAGCAGCGTGTGGATCAGCAATAGCGGGATGGCGACGATCAGGCCGAAGGCGGTGGTGTTCATCGCCACCGAGATGCTCGCCGACAGCATGTCCGCCTTTTCGGCCGGATTCGCCGAGGCGACGGCGGTGAAAGCCTGGATCAGGCCGATGATGGTGCCGAGCAGGCCAAGCAGGGTGGCGACGTTGGCGAGGATGGCGAGATAGTGCGTGCGCTGCTCCAGGCGCGGCATCACTTCCATCAGGCCTTCTTCCATCGCGGTCTCGATCTCTTCCCGCTTGTGCGCCGAACGCGATCGTTCCAGGCCGTAGGCGAGGATCTTGCCGACGGCGGCCTTCGAGTTGCGAGCGGTATCGAGGGCGCCCTGATGCTCACGCCGCGACAACGATTCCATCAGGGATTTCCACACCTTCTGGTTGGAGCGACGGGCTGCGCTCAAATAGATGTAGCGTTCGAGCGCGATGGCGAGACCCAGTGCCAGCACGACGGCGATGGGGTACATGAACGCGCCGCCGTCCTGGAAAAAGGCGATGATGGTGCCGAGCAGTTCCATGGGTTTTCTCCTTCAATGAGTCGTTCAACGGCGCGCCCCGGATTCGGATGGGGATCGGGATCCGGAGACCGCTGTATTCTGTTGCTGGCGGCGGAGCTGGCGCTGCACCGCGTCCCGGGAGAGGTGTCCGGGCGGCGGGTCGGTGTAGAGCGCCGCCGGCTGCGGGTCGGTGGCGACGGGCGCGGCGTCTTTCCACGGCACGATGTAGAGCACGTTCGGCAGCTCGCGATCGCCGATGATCGATGTACCCTGCAGGTCGATGGTTGCCGTCTCCCGTCCCGTTTCCAGCCCCGGCGCCCGCTCCTGCGCCCGTTCCTGTGCCCGTTCCTGTGCCCGTTCCTGTGCGGGGAGCGCTGCGCAGCACAGCAGCAGCGCGGCCGCGGCGGCTGCGCGTGCCGTGCTCATGAGCCGTTCTCTCCCGCGCGCCGCGCGCCGTTGCGCCGCAGGTCGGTGATCCATGGTTCGACCCGCGCCGCGTCTCCCGGCTTGATCTCGCGGTAGCGTTCATAATGCGGCAGTGCTTCCTCGGGCCGCTGCAGATAAAGGTCGAGCAGAATGCCGAGGTTGAGGTGGGCGTCGGCGTAGTCCGCGTCGAGCGCCAGTGCGCGCTGATAGGCGTGGCGCGCCTCTTCGAAACGGCCTTCCGCGCGGTAGACCACACCGAGCAGATTCTGCGTGGCGGCATTGTGCGGATTGCGGTCACTGGCCGCGATCAGCGCGCGCTCGGCATCCTCGTGGCGATCGAGGTACAGATAGACCAGCCCCAGATTCAGATACGGACCGGCGTACTCGGGGTGGCTGCGGGTCATCGCCGCGAGCCTCGTTCCCGCCTGTTCGTAGCGCTGCTCACGCATCAGTTTCAGGGCCTCCGCATAGGCCTGCTGAAACTCGCGCGCCGGCGCCGCCGGTTCGGCTGCGGCAGCGGCGGGCGGGGGCCCCGCACGATGCGCGCTGCAGGCGCCGAGCGTCAGCGCCGCCAGGCACAGGATCAGGACGCGTTCGTCAATGTATCGTTTCAATGGCGGATACCACGATTTCCGTTTTTCCGTATCGCGCCGGCAGCAATTGCGCCAGCTGTTCCATGCTGCGCTTGACCCAGTCGTCGTACTGTCCCTGGGCGATGCGGCGATGGTTGACTTCGTGCAGCTTGATGGCCTCTTCCTCGAAGGGATAGGCCTGTTCTTCCAGCAGGATGTCGTACTGTTCCAGTTCATCGGCAGACAGCCCCGCCGGGCGTTGCGAATCGAGCAGGGAGCGGCTCAATTCGTGATAGATTTCACCGATGTGGAAGGTCGCCGCGGTGGTGACGTCGGCGACACCGTAATCGGCGGCGCGGCGGTAGGCCTTGAGCGCCTCGTCCATCGCCGCCCGTTTCGCCTGCAGGTTGCGGTCGAGCGGAACGGCGAGGCGGATGCCGGCATAGCGCTCGCGCAGCGGTTCGGCGAGGGCGAGGGCGGCGGTGGCGGCGCTTTCATGGCTGAAATCGGTGCGCGCGGCGCCGGCGCGGGCGTCGGCGGTCACGATCTCGTTCAGCCAGTGCCGGTAGCGTGCTTCGTCGCGCCGCTCGTGATAGCTGGCGACGATGCGCCGGCGCGCCTCGATCGCCTGGTCGAGCGGCTGCGGATGCCGCGCGATGTAACGCTGGTAGGTCTGCAGGGACTGCTCTGTTTCCCCCGCGCGCATGTAGAGCTCGGCCGATTGCCAGAGCGCGGCGCGCGCCGTTTCCGCATCGCCCTCCTGCTCGCCGAGACGGCCGAACTCTTCGGCCGCGCGCACCAGTTGCCCGCTTTCGAGCAGCGCGACCGACAGCTTGCGCGTGACCTCTCCCTGCCAGCGGCTGGCGGGCCAGTCGCTGCGGAAACGTTCGAGCACCGGGATCGCCTGTTCCCAGGCGCCGATCGACATCAGCGCGGCGGCACCATCGTATTCGGCGGTTTCGACGAGGGTCGCCGCCGGTACCGCCTGTGCCACGCGCAGGAAGTGCGCCGCGGCGGCGGCTGCATCGGTCGCCAGCAGCGCGGCGCCCTGCTGGTATATCGCCGCCGCCTGGCGCTCGGCCAGCGCCGCTGCAGCGGGATCGCCGGCCGGCATCAGCGCCAGACTCAGGTTCAGCGCCGCGGCATAGGCGGTTTCCGCTCCCTCATAGGCGGCGCGTTCGAACTGTACATGGCCGATGATGGTCCACGCGCTGCGGCGCAGATCGTCGGCGGGCGCCGGCGTGTATTGCATCACCCGCGCCGCCACGGCGAGGGCGTCATCGTAGCGCTCCTGCGCGAACAACTGTTCCGCGCTGCGGGTCAGTATCGCCGGCGCCTCGGGGTGTTGCGGGAAAGCGTCGGCGAAGCGCAGCGCGCTGACGATGGCGTGATCCTGCCATACCGCTTTCTCCTCGGCGTCGCTCAGCGTCGCGATGCGGCGCTCGTAGGCCAGCAGCGCCGCATAGCCGGCCTCGGCCGCCTGCGGATGCGCGGCGTAGTGATAGGCGCTCTGTTCATAGCGCTCGATCGCTTCCTCGTGTTCGCCCATCTCGGACAGCAGTTCGGCGAGCAGGAAGCTCAGGCGCGGCGATTCGCCGTCGTCGGGGAAGAAGGCGAGATAGTCGCGGTACCACTGCGCCGCCGCCTGCTGCTCGGCCGACGCATCGCCGACGGCGGCAGCGGCCTGTGCCGCGGCGTGGCTGCGCTGCACCATGGCCAGCAGTTCCTGCTTCAGGTGTGCCGCGACCTCGGGCATGTCCGCGATGTCGTGCCGCTGCCAGTACGGGCTGCGCGGACCGTAGTCGCGCAGGAAGGCGTGCCGCGCGTCGAACGCCGGCGCGGCGAATCCGGCCTGATCGTAAACCTCGAAGACGCGGATCTGATAGGCGGCGGCGTGGCGGTGGCCGGGATTGCGTTCGACGTAGCCGGCATAGGTCTGCGCAGCGTCGCTATAACGCTCTTTTTCCAGGTAGAGGTCGGCGAGGCTGGTGTAGATCAGATGCTCATAGGGAACGGCGGCGCGTCGGCCCAGATAGTCGGCGACGGAGCGCGGTCCATCGAGATAGGAAAAGCTCAGGCCGACGATGCGCAGGGTATCGGCGACGAGTTCGCGTTCGGCGCGCGGCAGGGTATCGGGGTCCACCAGGGCCGATTGCGTTGCCGGCTCCTGCGAATCCTGTGTTGGCGACTCCTGTGCCGGCGCGGTGGCGAGGCTCTGGTCGAGGACGGCGATGAAGTCGTCGAGCGCTTCCTCGTAAAGTCCTTGCTTGAACAGCGACCAGCCGTGCTTGTAGCGCGTCTGCTGGTGGAAGCGCGGCCGCTCGGCGAGATCGAGCACCGCCTGATAGGCCAGTTCGGCGGCGGCGTAGTCGCGTTGTACGAACAGCATTTCGCCGCGGCGGAACTGCGCCTCGGCATAGTGGGGCGAAGCGGGGTGCGCGTCGATCAGGCGCGTCAGGATAGTGAGGCTGCCCGCGGTATCGCCGAGGTTGTCGTGGGCGCGGGCGAGCTGATAGAGCACGCCGTCGATGTCGGGATAGTCGGGATGAGCGTTCAGCAACCCCTGATAGGACACGATCGCGGTGCGGATGCCGGTGTCGCGTTCGTCCGGTTCCAGCGCCTCCTCGCCGAGCGCCAGTTGCAGATCGGCGATGCGCCGCAACGCGTGCATGCGCCTGGCGTCGTCGCCGGCGACAGCGTCGAATGCCAGCCACGCGTCCAGGGCGGGCCGCCATTCGCCGTCCGCGCGTTCCGCCGTCATCTCATCGAGCAGGGCGGCCAATTCATAGCGGGCGCGCAGCCGATGCTCGCCGGCGCGTGCCCGCTGCCGTTCGAGTTCGGCGACAGTCAGCGCCTGCAGGTATTTTTCATGACGACCGGTGACGTCGATCAGCTGCTGTCGCAGCGCGGCGATGCGTTCGCTCAGCGCGGCGATGCGGGCATCGAAGCCTTCGAAGCGTTCAGGGGCATCGAGCTGTGCCTGCAGCAACCGCGTCTGTCCCTGTTCGACCTGCGCCAGCGCCGTGGCGAGCGCGGTGACCGCTTTGCGCGTTTCCCACAGTCGCGCTTTGTAGTCGCGTTCGACGTCCCAGCTCAGGACACCCTTGAGAATGCGCAGGCGCTCGCGTTCGGCCGCCAGCGCCGCGTTGTCGCCGTGCCGGGCGAGCCGCGCTTCCATGCCCGCGATCAAGGCCGCCAGCCGCTGCTCGCGCGCCGTCGCCAGTGCGAAGGCCTCGTTCTCCTGGTCTATCTGTGCGAGTCGATCGTGAAAGGCGCCTGTTTCCGTCGCCAGCGCCGCGGTATCGATCGTCGCCAGCCGCTCGCGCACCTGCGGCAGCCGCTGCTCATAGGCGTGCCGCCGCGTCGCCAGCATGGTTGCGAAGATGTCCATGTCGGCCGCCCAGGTATCGAGATGATGGCGCAGGAAGCGCAGGCTGCGATAAGCGTTCCAGGCTTCGTGAAAGTCGTCGTCGACGATCAGGCTGGAGAG
Source organism: uncultured Chromatiales bacterium (assembly GCA_964388175.1). Classification (GTDB taxonomy): domain Bacteria; phylum Pseudomonadota; class Gammaproteobacteria; order SZUA-140; family SZUA-140; genus JAITWN01. Next base: position 7,879 of record CAYLYS010000020.1, read on the forward strand.
ATGGGAGGAATCGTAGACGGCGGGGACGGCGCTTCGCTGGCCGATGTCGGCCTCGCCTGCGACCCCGGCGCCGGTTTCGACCAGCAGGGCGAAGGAGGAATCGTCACGGATACCGGCGATCGTTGCATCGATGTCCGCGATCTCGCGGTCGAGCGCCGCGGCCGCATCGCGATAGCGTATCGAAGCATCATGCCGCTCGCCGAGACGCCATTGCGCATGCGCGGCCATGAGCCGTGCCTCGTGCGCTTCGGCGGCTTCGTGCCGACTGAGTTCATCTCGACTGAGTTCATCCCGGCCGAGCTCGTCTCCGCTGAGTTCGTCCCAGGCGCCGATGGCCCGCGCGGTTTCTCCGCGCTCGAATGCCGCCGCCGCTGCGCCGAGCAGGGCACGCCCGGATGCGGCGCTGCCGGCGCCGACGCGGGCGAACGCCGCTTCGGCGGCGCCGTGGCGTCCGGCGGTCAGGTGCGAGTGACCGATCGCCGCCTCGGTATGATCGCGCAGCAGCTGCAGTTCGGGATTCGTTTCCGCCGTCTTGCGCCGGGGTTCGCGCACATCGCTGTCGTCGGCACGGTCGAGGCGCTGCAGCGCCATGATGCGGTTATAGCGCGCGTAGGCGGCCCATACCGGCGGCGATTGCACGTCCGCGAGCAGTGCGGATGCCGCCGCATCGTCGCCGCGTTCGATCAGCAGCCGGGCGTTGAGCACGGCGCGTTCGGCCTTGATCTCGACGGCGGCGCGTGGGCTGATCCGCTGCAGCGCTTCCTGTGCGCGCTCGGGATAGCCGCGGCGGATCCAGGTGCGCGCCAGCGACAGCCAGATCGCATCGCGCGCCTTCGCCGCGGTGTTGCGCTCGAGCAGGGTGTCGAACGTCGCCAGAGCGTTCTCGTGCAGGCCGTAGGAGAGTTCGATGCCGATGCGCAGCAGCTCGGTGTCTTCGCGCCCCGGCTCGATGTGCGCCTTTTCCCGGGCCACCAGCAGATGTGTGAGGGCGGAAAAATAGTCTTGCTGGTAGTGGTGGTAGAGCACTTCGCCGTAATACAGTTCGCGCACCCGGTCCGACGCGGGTGCGTCATCGGCCGCGACGGCCGGCGTCGCCGCGGCCAGCAGCGCCAGCACCAGCACCAGCACCAGCACGGGCAGGCGCAGACGCCACGGGCGGCGTGAGTCGGTTCGTGCCATCGCCGGCATCGATGACGGCTGCAGTGACGGTTTCAGTCCCATTCCCTGATCGAAAATTCCGGCTGCTGCATGTCTTCGCGGTCGACGATGCGAAGTTCGACGTATTTGGGCCCGATTTCCTTGATGACGACGTGGCTGGCGCCGCGGCGGTAGTCGCGCTCGTGCGGCCCCTTGCCGGTGAAGAAGGCGACCAGTTCGTGTTTGCCGAGACCGAGATTGCCCGTATACAGGCGCTGCACGCCGCCGCGCCGCAGCGCATCCGCCTCGCGCTGGGTGTAGAGATGGCTGGCGACGTCGCGACCGGCGATCTTGAGCTGCACCGCATCGAGTTCGAAGTACTGGCCGACGTCGAGGGACAGGAAGACCGTCACCTGCGTCGTTTCCGGAAAGAGCAGCTCCTCTTCGAGCAGGAACAGATCCCGGCTCAATGCCAGCAGATCCTGCTGCAGGGACTGCACTTCCTGGTCGAGGCCGCGGTAGGCGGTGTCCTGCGCGGTGCCGGCGGGGCTCAGGAAGAGCAGGCCGATCAGCAGCAGGAGTGGGTATGCCTGTTTCATCATCGCATCGTCTCCTGAATCTGTTCCGCGATCTGTTCTGGGATCTTTCCCGGGATTTTTTCCGGGACTTTTCCGCGTGGTCGCGGACGCAATGTTCTCGTCATGTTCAATACCAGAGTGACAGATAGAGTTGCGTCACATCCGCCGTAAAGCCGTAGAGCGGTTCCTCGCCGGCGAGAAAACCGTTGCCGCGCAGATCGCGGAAGTTCTCATAGTCGAAACGCAGGCGGTCGTAGGACAGCGTGACGCTGCCGCGATCGATGAAGCCGCGGCGGCCGGACAGGAACTCGTAGCTGAGGCTGACGCCGAGGGCGCTGCTGTCGAAGGCGCTCAGTTCCTTGTCGCGCGCGATGAAGTTCTGCGCGTTGCTGAACGGGAACAGATCGCTGTAGAAATCGGCGCTCCCCTGCCGGTAATAGCGGTAGCGCAGATCGAGTATCCAACGCTCCTTCAGCGGATGGGTGTAATTGATCTCGTAGGTGTGGGCGCGGATGCCCCAGGAATCGTCGAACCAGCGGTATTCGCCGCGCAGCGCCGCGCGGTAGGGCAGGTAGTACTGCAGGCGCAGGCTGGCCGCATTGCTGTCGCGTGTGCGCGGATAGACTTCGGATTCGTAGGCATAGCCGAGCGGGCTGTCGGTGTCGATATAGCGCACCGAACGGTAGGGATTGTTGAGATAGCCTTCGTCGGTGATCGTTTCCCAGGCGAGGTCGAGCAGCAGGTTCGGACTGAGGATCTGCGTCAGTCCGAAACGGTAATTCTGCCGGCGGACGTCCTCGCTGAAGGCGGAGTCGCCGCGGCGGCCGACGGTGTCCCTGCCCATGCTGTAGGCCAGCGACACATTGGTCATGTCACCGAACAGATCCTGGCTGATGCCGAAGTTGAAGCTGTTGGCGTCATAGTCGTTTTCGCGGCTGGTGCCGAAGCCGAAGTCCATCATCACCTTGCCGCGCATATGGGTGAGGCCGACGCTGTTCTCGGTGCGTTTCTCGCTGTAGGGGCTGGCCGAGGTGACGACGTCGATCGAGGCGCTGGAGATGCTGTCGATGTAGTGGTTCACCGCTACCGAACTGCTGTCGCCGATCTGCTTGCGCAGCAGGAAGGACGGCCCGGTGATGCGCACGCCGCCGCCGTCATAGCCGTGATACAGCGCATCGAAGCGGTCTTCGGGCAGGATCGCGGCGACGATCGACAGCGAGCACGCCATCGCGGCGATGCCGAGCGCGAGCAGCTTGATCGCCCGCGGGGTTCTTCCCGGCGGGGTTATTCTAGTTGCAGCCACAGCCTCCCCCATGTCCGGCCTCGGCGCCGCGCGCGGCGCCACGGGCCTGGAAAACGTGACTGCGATAGGAGGTCGATACCGGATCGCGGTCCATGCTCATGATCGGGTCGGCGAGGTTCGCGCGCTCGTAGGGTTTGACCCAGGGCTGCACGCCGCCGCAGCCGGTGAGACCGGCTGCGGACGCGACGATGAGCAGCGCTGCGGCGGCGTGTTTCACGGCTATTCCGCCAGCAGGGCGCGGACGTGGCGCAGGTATTCCGCTTCGTCGCCGGGCTTGTAGCCGTGATGTACGTAGCGCGCATCGCCGTTGCGATCGACGATGACCGTGCTCGGCATCGCCACCACTTCATACAGTTTGCTCACCGCGCTCTGGCTGTCGAACACGATGGGGAATTCAACCGGAATCTTGTCGAGCAGGGCGCGCGCCTGGCGCGGATCCTGATCGACGTTGATGCCGAGGACGGTGAAGCCGAGCGGCGCATACTTTTTGTGCATCTGATCGAGCAGCGGCAGTTCCTGGCGGCACGGCCCGCACCACGAGGCCCAGAAATTGACCAGCACGACCTGTCCGCGCAGTTCGGCGAGCCGCAGATTCTCGCCGCTGCCGCTTTTCAGCGTGAAGTCGGGCGCGCTGACGCGTACCGCCCCGGCGGCGGCTGCCGGCGGCGCCATGCCCGCCGTCAGGAGCAGGCCGGCGAGGACGGCGGCGGCAAGTGCGGGAAAGCGCATGGAGTTGGGGTTCATCTTCATCTCCTTCAGAAAAACACGGTCAGTCCGCCGGTGACGGCGATGTTGTGTGTGGTCTTGTCCTCGCCGATGACGTCGATATCGAAGAGGTGGTCGCGAATGTCGATGCGCAGCGCCAGCCAGTCCTTCAGCAGCAGGCGGTAGCCGACGCCGACGTTCCAGGTCAGGCGCCGGTCGCCGGCGAATTCGGTGGCGCCGACGCCGCCGGCGACGTACATGCCCGAGTTGAAGGCGCGCTTCCCGCCGATGAAGGATTCGCCGGGCAGCAGCTGATAGCCGAGGGAAATGTTGTAGTAGCGGAAGTTGCGTTCATCGTCGGTGAGCAGGGCGACGTCGCCGGCGAGCAGCTCGAAGCTGGTCTTGCCGGCTTCGCTCATGCCGACCAGCGCCTCGACGAAGAAATCCTCGGTGATGTGATAGCCGATGCTGGCGCCGAACACCGCGTCGCTGCCGAAATCCTCGATGCTGAGGAAGCCGGCATAGACGCCGAACTCGATGTCGCGGGCGTCGATCTTTGCCTCGCTGATGGCGCGCCGCTCGGTTTCCGGCGTGAAGACCGGATCGCCGCCGACGATGTCGTCGCTGTTCTGGGGGTTGTTTTGGGAATTATTCTGGGCCGCGGCGATGCCGGCGCCGCAGACGGCGCACAGCAGGACCGCTGTCTGCGCCAGCATCGCGGCCGCCCGCGCCGGCCGCTTCAGAAGAATACGGAGAATCCCGCTTTCCATTCGCTCACTTCCTCATTGTCATCGCGGCTGGTGAACAGGGTGTGATACCGGTACTCCACCCGCAGCAGCATGTGCCGGGCAATGTAGGCGCGCACACCGACGCCGACGTGGTTCAGTTGATCTCGATCGTCCTGCGCCTGCACCAGCACCGAATGCGAACGCGTGTCGATGATGCCGGTGCCGAGCAGGAAGAACGGCGAGATCCGCCATTCCGGCGCCGGCTGGGCGATCAGGTCGACGCTGACGATCACGCTGTCGGCGAATTTCCCGAGCACGTGCGCGAGCGAGATCTCGCCGTGCAGGCCCGGACTGAACGCGCGCAGGGCATAGGCCGATATCGTGCCCGCGCCGCCGAACTCGCCGCCCATCACGCCGAATTCCCAGCGCCGGTCGACGAAGTCCGCCAGGCTGCCTTTGCGCACCTGTACCGTTTCGCCCGACGGTGCCAGCGTGCGTTCGAGCTGGGCGCGGTTGACCCAGCCTTCGATGTCGCGCACCGTGCGCACCTTGAACCAATCGGTCTTGCGCGTCAGCAGCGCGATCGTCGCGCCGCGCTCCTCGACGTGGAAGATCGGGTAGCCGCGTCCCGGCCCGGTGCGCAGCTCGATGTACGGATCGGCGATCTCGACGCGGTCGAGGCGCTCGGCGGCGGCGGTCATCCCCGCCCACAGCAGCAGGCAGGCCAGCCAGGCCCTTGCGTGCCGCGCCCGCGAGCGGGTGCGGCGATTGTCGTTGCTTGCTCCCATGTCTTTCCGCGGCGGTCCGCTGCCGTCATCCCCGATCCGTTTCCATGCACTACTCTTTTTCGGCCGGAAGGGCCGCGGACAATACATCGGCGTCGTTCGGCGCGCCGCTCATGGAATCGGTCATTGAGCCGGTCATTGAATTGGTCATTGAACGGGTATCGCGAAGGGGTCGTTGTAGTACTGCGCGCCGATATCCAGCCATTCCGCGATCAGCTTCAGTTCGGCCGGCTCCAGCCGTCCTTCATGGCTGCCGCCGGGATTGAAACGGCTGAAGAAGCGGTTGCTGGCCGCGGCGCCGGTCGCCGACATCGAGACCGGTACGGGGACGGGAGTGGGAACGAAGATCTCGTTGCCATCCTCGTCGAATCCCGCCGAAACCAGGATCAAACGATCCTGCAGGGCGCCGTCGACGAGTTCCTGCTCGTTGTCGGCGAACAGCAGTTCGCGATAGGACTTGAAGTGCAGGGGCTGTTCCGCGGCGGGGCCGTCGCCGAGGTCGAGCTGCGCCACCGGCACCTGGGTCGCGCCCAGGGCGTCGAAAATGCCGTGGCAGCCGGTGCAGGTGTCGGCGCCGCGGTCACGGTTCCACAGCGGGTGGATGTGCTGTTCGTAGTGGATGACGATGCGGCACAGGGTATGCCAGGCGGTCTGGCAATCGGCATCGACCGGCGCCGGCGTCTGCAGCTCGGCATAGCGCCGTGCGAAGGGTGCGTCCGCCGCGCGTCCGGCCGCGGTCTCGTCGGTCCATACGTCCTCGTAGACCAGATCGACGCTGGGGATCATCGCCGCGGGATCGATACGGGTGCGCGTTTCGGCCATGGTTTCGCCGAAGTCGGTGAACCAGGCGGCAGCGGTGTTCGGGAACGGCACGCCGGTCGACGGCGAGCCGGCGTTGACGGCCGCCGGGCCCTGCGCATGGCCATGGCCGCCGCCGTTGGCGCTGGCGTGACAGCCGTTGCAATTCAGCGTTTCGCCGGGACGCACTTGTATCCAGTACTGATGGCGGCCGCCGATGCGGCGTCCGTTGCGGTCGAGCACGCTGACGGCGAGTGCGGTGTCGGCCGGCACCTTGATCTTCACCGAGCCGTCGGGCTCGATCGGCGCATAGCCGACGATCTCGCGCATGCGCTGCTGGACACCGGCGCCGAAGGCGATGTTCGGCACCACTTCGGCGACGTCCTCGTCCGGTATCGATACCGCCTTGACGATGCGCAGGAAGCGCGCCGGGCGCTGATCGGCGGTGGTCAGCGCGGGATCGGCGAGCGTCGCGATGTCGGGGCGGCCGGAGCCGAGCGCATTGAAGGCGCCGTCGAAGTCATAGACGCTGCGGATATGGAGCGCGCCGGCATTCTCCTCGATCAGGTTCGGATCGAGGCCGGTGCCGCTGACGCTGTCGGGCAGGATCGCCGGCAGTGCCCGTGTCTGCAGCGCGACGACCTCGCTCAGCATGACGCCTTCCTGCGGCGGCACCACCGGGCGGCGCGTGTCGCTGCCGGCATCGACGATGTAGATGCCGTAGAGCGGCGGGGCTTCCGTCGCGCTCTCGGCGGCGAGACGCTGCGCGGTGCAGGGCACGATGACGCCGTTCTCGACCAGCCGGCACAGGCTCCAGCTGGCGAGCACCCGCGGCGTGCCGTCCCACAGCGGCCAGGTCGCGAGGTAGCGTCCGCCCGGCGAGGGCGTGGCGTCGGTGCGCGCCGGCGTCGTGAACAGCGAGACCTGGCCCGGGCCGGACAGCATGTTTCCCAATGCCGCAGTGGTGCGGTCGTTGTCGATGAAATCGGCGACAGCGATGGCGACGACGTCGCCGGCGCCGTGGTTGCCGGTGAACGGTCGGATCAAACTGACCACCTGGCCGTCGGGACGTGTCAGCGGGCGGACGAACTGTATCGCCGATCCGTCGCTGCCGGTCGCGTGGCTGTAGCCACCGTACAGCGGCTGCAGTCCGGTGCCGTCGGGATGCATCTTGTACAGGCTGATCTCATTGCTGCTGCCCATGCGGTTCCAGCGGCTGAACACGATCTCGCCGCTGTCGAGTACCGCCGGGTGCAGATCGTGACTCTGATTGAACGAGATCTGGCGGATGTCGCTGCCGTCGGCGTTCATGACGTGCAGCACAGCCGCCGGCTGGCTCAGGTTTTCATTGAGCGCGTCGAACTGCGGCTTGCCTTCGTCGAGCAGAATGGCTTTCGACTGGCGCTGGCGCGTCGAGGAAAACACGATGCGGCCATCGGGCAGATAGGCGGGGGCGATGTCCTGACCGGCCTCGGCGACGATGTCGGAGGCGATCACGCGGCGCAGCTCGCTGGTGGGCAGATCGAACGTCCAGATGTCCCACTTCGGCTGATCCTCGGGATCGGCGCCTTCGATTTCGGGGGCGCGCATCGCGAACAGCAGGCGCTGCCCATCGTAGGACACGTTGACGTCCTTCACGTCGCCGGCGCCGCCGGTGTACACGCCGGTGATGTTGCGCTCGGGCGCGCCGGGAGCCGCCAGATCGCGCAAATAGAGATCCCCGCCGGCACGGAACGCGATCACATTGCGGACGTCGGCGTTGTCGACCGCGGGCAGCGGGCGCTTCACGTAGGCGATGGCGAAGTTCTCCACCACCGCGATTTCATCGCTGCCGCCACCGTCGCCGTCGCAGCCGGACAGGGCGCCGATCAGGAATGATATCGCAATGATTCTATTTAAAAAAACACCGCGCACGGCGGGATTCCTCGCTTGCTTTCGTCGCATCGGCGCCGCCGGCGCCATGGCCATGGCAGCGGCGAACTCCTGCAGTTATCGGCGCGCGGCGAACTTCCCCCATGCCACGCGCGACCGCGGTGCGCGGAATTTGTGACCGTCGTCATGAAGACCGATATGCCATGACGGCGCGCGCGGCCGTTCGTTCGGAATCGGGACGGAGTCTTCATTTATCGGGCAGCGAATCCGCCTACATTCTCGCTGCCGGTATCGATTGCCGATATCGGTTACGGGTGCCGATACAGAAAGGCGGCAGGCATCGAGAACCCTGTCGAGTGCGCCATGGAACGACATGAATCGCCGAATCAATTGACGGATCAATTGCCGGATCAATTGCCGGATCAATCGCTGGCAAGAAGGCGCCCCGGGCGCCCGGAGATATCTTGGGAGCTACCCTGAATATGAAGACTTCCGTTCATCGCCTGCTTGCGCTGACGCTGGCCGCGATACTGCCGCTGTCGGCCGTCGCCGGACCGCGCGACCAGGCCAAGCGCCTGCACGACCGCATCGCCGGCGTGCCGCCGAGTGCTGCCGTGCTCGATCAGATGGAAGCGCTGATCAGCGGTGGCGACACCATGGCTGCCGCCGACGTGGCGATGGAAAACAGTGCCTTCTACAACGTGACGCTGAAGAATTTCGTCACGCCGTGGACCAACGAGGAGCAGACGGTGTTCGCGCCGCTGAACGATTACACCGCGACCGTCATCGGCATGATCCGCGACGAGGTGCCGTTCAACCAGGTGCTGTCGGCGGATCTGCTTTACGTTGGCCAGGGCAGCTTCCCTGCCTACGCGACCAACAACAACAATCATTACGAAGCGATCGAGACGCAGGGCGCCGACCTCAAGACTGTGCTGCGGCCGGCGGCGCAATCCACTGTCACCGGCCTGCCCGCGGAGGCGACTGCCGGCGTCATGACCACGCGCGCCGCGGCGGAAGCTTTCTTCTCCGCCGGCACCAACCGCGCCATGCTGCGCTTCACGCTGATGAACCATCTCTGCAACGATCTCGAGCAGCTCATGGATACCACGCTGCCGCCGGATCGCATCCGCCAGGACGTTTCGCGCAGTCCGGGCGGTGACAGCCGGGTGTTCCTCAACTCCTGCATGGGTTGCCACACCGGCATGGATCCGCTGGCGCAGGCTTTCGCCTATTACGATTTCGATCTCGGCGCGGGGCGCATTCTCTACAACGGCGCGGGCACGATCGACCCGGTGACCGGCACGCGCGTGCAGCCCAAGTACCTCATCAATGGCGACAACTTCAGGCACGGCTATGTCACCACGGATGATGGCTGGGACAACTACTGGCGCAGTGGCTCCAACACCGCGCTCGGCTGGGATCCGGGCCGCGACGGCCGCGGCGCCGGCGCCAAGTCGCTCGGGATCGAACTGGCTAACAGCGAGGCCTTCGCCAGCTGCCAGGTGAAGAAGACGTTCCGGGCGATGTGCCTGCGGCCGCCGGGCGATGCCGCGGACCACGCCCGCGTCGATGCCATCACCGCGGCGTTCAGATCCGGCAACTACAACATGAAGCGCGTGTTTGCCGAGACCGCGGTCTATTGCATGGGCGATTGAGCGCCGCTGCATCCGGTCGCCGCCGATTCATTCCGAGGAACGAAAGAAGCCATGCACAGCAGGAATCTCTCACCGTCGCCCTGGCGACGACTGATCACGGTTGCGGCGTTGCTGCTCGCCTTGTCCGCCTGCGGCGGCGGTGTGGAAACGACCGCGACACCGGGTGCCGGTGGCGGCGGCAGCGTGGTCGGTTCCTATACCGGGCCGGCGCCGGCGACGAGCGACGTGCAGGCGTTCAAACTCAACGTCTGGGACAATCTGGTGGCGGCGAACCGCTGCGGCAGCTGCCACGGCAGCGGCGGCCAGCCGCCGCTGTTCGTGCGCAGCGACGACGTCAATCTCGCCTATGCGGCGGCCAATCCGCTGGTCGATCTCGAGCAGCCAGGGCTGTCGCGCCTGGCGACCAAGATCGCCGAGGGACATCACTGCTGGCTCGCCAGCGACGCCGCCTGCGGCGATGTGATCGCCGCCTACGTATCCGCCTGGGCCGGCGGCGCCGACAGCGGCAGCCGGATGATCCAGCTGGTGGCGCCGCCGCTCAGGGATCCGGGCGCGAGCAAGGCTTTCCCACTCGATGCCGGTCTGTTCTCGATGACCGTATGGCCGGTGCTGACCGCGCACTGCGCCAGCTGTCATGCCGCGTCCGCGCCGACACCGCAGGCGCCGTTCTTCGCCGGCAACGATGCCGATGCCTCCTACGACGCTGCCAAGGCGAGGATCGATCTCGATACCCCGGCCAATTCGCGCCTGGTCGTACGCCTGCGCGACGGTTTCCACAACTGCTGGAGCAATTGCGACAGCGATGCCTTGGTCATCGAGAACGCGATCCACGCCATGGCGGATCAGATCCAGGCGACGGAGGTCGATGCCGATCTGGTCTACAGCAAGGCGCTGCGCCTCGTCGACGGCATCGTCGCCAGCGGCGGCAGCCGCTATGAGAACAACATGATCGCGCTCTACGAGTTCAAGACCGGCGAGGGCAACATCGCTTACGACACCAGCGGCATCGAGCCGGCGCTCAATCTGACGCTGAGCGGCAGCTATGGCTGGGTCGGCGGCTGGGGCGTCGAGTTCAACGGCGGCAAGGCGCAGGGCACGACCAATGCCAGCCGCAAACTCTACAATCTGGTTCGCGCCACCGGCGAGTATTCGGTCGAAGCCTGGACGGTGCCCGGCAACGTCGTTCAGGAAGGCCCGGCGCGCATCGTCAGCTATTCCGGCGGCGCCGCCGCGCGCAATTTCACCATGGGCCAGACCCAGTACAACTACGATTTCCTGCATCGCAGCACCACCACCGGCGCCAACGGCGATCCCGCGCTGTCGACCGCCGATGGCGACCAGCGCCTGCAGGCGACGCTGCAGCACGTCGTCATGACCTTCGACCCGGCGAACGGTCGCCGCATCTACGTCAACGGCACCTACACCGGCGATCTCGATCCGGTGGCGGGCGGGACGCTGCAGGACTGGGACGACAGCTTCGCGCTCGTGCTCGGCAACGAGGCCAGCGGTGATCGCCCCTGGGCCGGCGCACTGCGCCTGGTGGCGATCCACAACCGTGCCTTGGCTCAGGAGCAGATCGTGCAGAACTTCACCGCCGGCGTCGGCGAGAAGTTCTACCTGCTGTTCGGTCTCGGCGATCTGATCGACGTGCCGCAGAGCTACGTCCTGTTCGAGGTCAGCCGCTTCGACAACTACAGCTATCTGTTCCACACGCCGACCTTCATCAGTCTCGATCCCGAGGCGCAGCCCGACTTTCTGCCCATCGCCGGCATGCGGATCGGCATCAACGGCAAGGAGGCGCAGCTCGGACAGTCGTTCAGCACCTTGTCGACGGAAATATCGAGTGCGAGTTACACGCCGTTCGGACAACTGCTGTCCGCGGGCGGCGCCGTCATTCCGCTGGAGCAGGGGCCGGAGCTCGACGAGTTCTTCCTCACCTTCGAGCGGCTCGGCGGTCACACGCACGTCGTGACGCCGCCGGCCTTTATCCAGCCGGGCGCGCCGCCGATCCTGGGGCCGGTCTCCGACATCGGTCTGCGCACTTTCGAGCGCATCCACCACACCATGGCTGCGGTCACCGATGTCAGTCCGTCACTGAGCGCCGTGCGCAACACTTTCGAAACGGTGAAGCAGCAGCTGCCGACGGTGGAAAACATCGAGGGCTTCCTGTCGGCGCATCAGATGGCGGTGTCGCAGCTCGCCATCGAGTACTGCAATGCGCTGGTAGAGAACCAGGGCCAGACCTCGCGTACCGACTATTTCCCCGGCTTCAACTTCAATGCGGCGCCGGCGACCGCTTTCGGCAATGCGGCCAGTCCCAACCGCAATCTGATCATCGATCCGCTGCTCGCGCGCATGATGGGCATCGGCCTGAACAGCCAGCCGGCTCCCGCCGACGTCAGGGCCGAGCTGAACGGCCTGATCGATCGGCTCCTGAGCTGCACCACGTGCACGAACAACGAACAGCGCACCCGCAGCATGGTCAAGGCGAGCTGCGCGGCGATGCTCGGCAGCGCGGTCACCCTGTTGCAATAGACGGCAGATCTTTTCGAGGCAATCGACATGGCAAGAAAACGTGGACATCTGACACCCGACGAACCGCTGCACCACGCCGATCATAGCCGCCCGGTGACGCGCCGCGAGTTCATCGCGCGCGGCCTGCGCGCCGGTATGGGCGTCGCGTTCGGCACATCGTTTCTCAGCTTATTCGCCGATCCACGCGCGGCCTGGGCGGCGCTCTCGCCGGATCTGGAGACGCTCAAGCCCGGCTGCGGCATCGCGACGCAGGGCGCGGGCAAGATTCCGTTCATCTGCTTCGATCTCGCCGGCGGCGCCAATATCGCCGGCTCGAATGCGCTGGTCGGCGGGCAGGGCGGGCAGCTCGATTTCCTGACCACTTCCGGCTATGGCCGCCTCGGATTGCCGGGCAATATGGTGCCGAGCGCCGGTGCCGGCAATTTCGTCAACACCGATCTCGGCGTCGCCTTTCACTCCGACAGCGCCTTCCTGCGCGGCATTCTCGAAAAGGCCGGTGGCCGTGCCGCGAGCGTCAATGGCGCGGTCATTCCGGCGCGTTCGGATGACGATACCGGCAACAATCCCCACAACCCGATGTACGGCATCTACCGCGCCGGCGCCGACGGCAGTTTGGTGACGCTGATCGGTTCGCGCAGTTCGGATTCCGGCGGTAACTCGATGGCACCGGCCCGGCTGATCGACGGCACGGTGCGCCCGACCAAGGTCGATCGTCCCTCGGACGTCACCGGCATGGTCGATACCGGGCAACTGATCGGCGTGCTCAACCAGAGCGACGCCGTCGCGGTGATGGAATCGATCCAGCGCATCAGCGCGCGCAAGCTCACGCGCGTCGATACCCGGCTCGGCGCCGATGCGATCATCAAGGATCTGGTTTCCTGCGGTTATGTGAAGGCAGCGGATCTCGCCGACCGCTTCGGCAATCCGGCAACACTGAATCCCGCGCTCGATCCGCAGATCGTCGGACCCAGCGGTATCTTCAGCCAGGCCGAGTTCGACAGTGACGGCGAATTCCGCAAGACCGCGTCGGTGATGAAGATGGTGATCAATGGTTTCGCCGGCGCCGGTACCGTCACCATGGGCGGCTACGATTACCATACCGGCGATCGCGCGACCGGCGAGCTGCGCGATCTGCGCGCGGGCCGCTGCATGGGCGCCTGCATCGAATACGCCGCGCGCGTCGGTGTGCCGCTGATGATCTACCTGTTCAGCGATGGTTCGGTGTTCAGCAACGGTATGCTCGACAACTCCCAGAACGGCCGTGGCAAGGGCGTGTGGACGGGAGACAGTTCGGCGACGGCGGCCTCGATGATCCTGGTCTACAATCCCGGCGGCCGTCCGGCATTGCTCGGCGGCACGCCCGAAGAGCAGGCGCGCCATCAGCAGATCGGCTGGTTCCGCCCCGAAGGGGCGGTCGAGACCGCGTCGAGCCCGGCCGCGAACAACGTCAATCTGCTGGTCGAGACCGTGCTGCTCAATTATCTCGCGCTGCACGGTGAGCAGGGTCGTCTCGCCACGCTGTTCCCCGGCCACGGACTCGGCAATGCGACGATGCAGGATCGTTTGACCGCGTTCCAGCCGATCGTCAGCGGTACGATGGGCAGCTAACCGCTTCCCCCGCGCTGTTCCGATGCGCGCTCGTCCTCTGCGACGGGCGCGCCGTCGATCCGTTTTTCCGCATGATGCTGCCACCAGGCGAAAAGCCCGGCGGCGACATACATGATCAGCGAATAGACCGCCGCCGGCACCGCCATGGCCGGGGCGGCCATGACCCCGGCGGCGATGGCGATCGCCGTTCCCCCGCTCTGCATGCCGACCTCGATGGTGAGCGCCGAACGCCGCCGCGACGAGAGGCGGGCGATCGTGGATGAGCCGTAAGCGCAGACCATGCCGAGCAGACACAGCGCGAGCGCGGCGGGTCCGGCGGCGAGCAGCATGCCGGGCAATGCATGACGCTCGCGGTAAACCAGCGCCAGAATCAGTCCGATCAACGCCAGCACGGCCAGTTTCGTCACCCAGGGCCGGACCTTTTCCGTCGCCGCCGGGAAGCGGTGCCGCAGCACCATGCCGATCACGACGGGCAGCAGGACGATCTGGATCAGGCGTTCCGAAGTTTCGGAGAAGGAGATGCGCACCGCCGTCTCGGCGTCGGCGAACCAGGCCGCGGCCAGGCCGACGTAAACGGGAATCACGAATACCGGCAGGAACTTGCTGATCGAGGTCAGAGCCAGGGCGAGGGCGGCGTCGCCGCGCGCGAGGTAGGTGAACAGGGTAGAGGTCGAGGCCGAGGGGCTGGCCGCGAGCAGCACCAGACCGACCTGCAGTTCGGGCGACAGCGGGAAGGACGCGGCGATCAGGAAGGCCAGCGCCGGGAAGATCACATACATGTTAAACAGGCCGACAGCGGCGGCCTTGCGTGCCGAGAGCAGGGCGGTGAAGTCCGCCACGCGCAGACTCATGCCCACGCCCAGCATCATCGCCGCGATCACCAGCGGCAGTACGGTCTGTATGGGAAATCCGGCTTGCAAGTCGTTAGATCCTGAAGCGGTGTGACGAAATCCATTTCGAACTGACGGCGCGCGATTCTATCGGCTATTATCAGGATACGCCACCAAAGTCGGCAAGGGGGCCGGACTCGCAATTCGGGGGGGCGGTGGACAGAATCAGCCAAGTCATCGATCGCATCTACGCCGCGGCGCTGGACGCTTCAGTCTGGCCCGAAGTCACGGAAAGCCTGCACGCGTCCTATGATTGCCGCGCGGTCGGTCTCTATGCAGCCGACATGGGCAGCGGCAGGGTCAGCATCCTCGGCATGCGCGGCATCGATCCGGGGCAGATCCGCTCCTACGTCGATCATCACCTGCTCGACAATCCGTGGACAGAAATCCCTGCGCTGCAGCGTGCCGGCGTGATCCGCACCGATCGCTCGCTCGACGAACATCACAACCGGCCCGGCTACTATCGCGCGACACCGCTGTTCAACGAATGGATGAAGCCACAGGATTTCATCTATACCCTGGGCACCAACCTCTGCGCCGAGGGCGACGCGCTCATCAAGTTTTTCATGTATCGCCCGGAACGCGCGGGAGCGTTTTCCGGCGGCGACATCGCCGAATTCAGCCGGCTTTCGGGACACCTGAGCAGCGCCCTCGCCGTGGCGCGCCGGCTCGATCTCAAGGACATCCAGCTCGAAGGGGCGATGCATCTCGTTGACGGTCTGCAACTGGGTGTGATCTTTCTCGACGGCCGCGGCCGGCTTTCGCACGCCAACCGCTATGCGCGCCAGTTGATGGAGCAAGGCGCCGGTCTGGTGGTGAAGGACGGTGCCGTCTGTGCGGTCCGTGCCGTGGACTCGCGCCGTCTGGCCGGCATCGTCGCCACGGCGCTGGAGGTGTATCACGGAACAGCCGTCGACGTGCCCGGCATGATCGATGTCGCCCGGCCGGAGGGGCGGCGTCCGCTGCGCGTGATCGCGCTGCCCTTGCCGCGCCGCGCGGAAGGGCCCTGGTTCGCCTGCCGGCTGGCGGTGGCGCTCATCGTCTCCGACCCCGAGGCTGCACCCGCTGTGCCGTGCGAGTGGCTGCGGCAGCGCTACGGCCTGACCTCCCGTGAGGCACTGCTCGCCCAGAGCCTCGGCCAGGGCACAACGCTACGCGAAGCAGCGGAGCGCAACGGCGTCACCTACGAGACCGCGCGCTGGCATCTCAAAAATATTTTTCAGAAGACCGGCACCGTCCGCCAGTCGGAGCTGATTCGTCTGCTACTGTCCGAACAGGCGCTGATGGGGGGCGGCGGGCACGGGCTGATCCCGCATCTGACCGCTTCGTGACCATGTCAGTTGAGAAGGCGCAGGCCATGACGGAGTCATGGCAACGGTTCCTTCCGCTGTTTTCGAATTCCGTTTGCTCCCGGGGATGGAGGGGCGGCTTGGTGGTGCGGCTGTGTTATTTGTTTTTGGGCATATATATTCCAAAGTTGGAGACAACATGATGAAAAAAATCTTGCGAGGCACGACGTATTGCTCGATGCGAGCGGGCCGGCTCGGTTCGGCTGCCTGGGGTCGCGGGAGCGTGGTGATGGTTTCGGCCCTGCTGGCGTTTTCCACCGCCTGGCTGGCACCGACGACGGCGAGCGCGGCGGCCAGTGCGATCGAGGTCATCCACTCTTTCAACGATCCGAGCGGTGGTCTGTATCCCGACCGGTTCATACAATTGGTGGAGCACAATGGCGCGTTCTACGGCGCTACGCAGCTGGGCAATGAGGAGGGGGTGGCGGGCGCCGGCTGCGGCACCCTGTTCCGCATAACGGCGGCAGGAGCCCTTCAGACTCTCTATTATCCCGATGCGCGGGATGGATGCATGCCCAAGGTGCTGACGGTCGGACCGGGCGGTCATCTCTACGGAGTCATGGAAGCTTTCGGCGCACGTTCCGATATCCTCGGTGGAGCCCCCACCTCTCTTATCTCGGGCACGATCTTCAGAATTACAACCGGCGGTGAATTTACCCGCCTGCATAGCTTCGAAACGGCAAACGCCCGTAACCCGGTTGGTGGATTGCTGTTCGCGAGCGACGATGGTTTGTACGGTACGACTACTGCCGGAGCAGCTACCGGTTCAGGATTCGGCACGGTGTTTCGCGCGACGGTGTCGGGCGATGAGGCTACCGTTGCCCCGCTGCATGATTTTGCCGGAGGATCGTCCGGAGGCACTCCAGTGGCTGCCTTGATCGAAGATGCGAGTACGAACGGGGTCTTCTACGGTACGACACTCTATTTTGGCAGTTGCAGTGATTCTGAGGAGTGCGGCACTGTCTTCCGCCTCACTTCCAGTGGCGCTCACCAGGTGCTGCGCAGTTTCGCCGGGTCGGGTGAAAACCTGATCGGTCCGGTCATCCAGGGGCCGGATGGTCTGCTCTACGGCATGACCACCAATGGCGGCGCGAACGGCGATGGTACAGTCTTCCGCATCGGCACCAATGGCACAGGTTACACCGTCCTGCATGCCTTCAACGAGGCCGAGGATCAACTGGCCTATCCGGCCGGCGGTCTGATCGTGGGTGAGGACGGTAATCTGTACGGCGTGGCGGGAGGCGTTTTCGGACTCAACCCCGAGACGGGACGACTGGTGCGGCACATCAGCATCGCTGAGGTGGAAAGCGTGGTTGGCACCCGAACCTTCGAGGGCTCCTCCATCAGAAGTCCGGCCCTCTCTGGCATAGTGCTGGGCAGCGATGGCAATCTTTATGGCACGTCGCAGTTCGGAGGTACTGGCTCATGTGCCGCCGAAGACGGGCCGGTGGGCTGTGGATCCGTATTCCGCGTGGTGCTGGGCGAAGGCACTCCCATCGGCACCCCGGCTGATCCCGGCCCTGGTCCCGGCGGTACGGACACCGGTTCCGGTGGTGGTGGCGGTGTCGTGACCCCGGGTCTGCTGCTCATGCTGCTGGCGGCTGCCGCCCTGCGGCGTCGCTCGATTGCCTGAGCGGTCCAGCGGTTTTTTCGAGATTGCTGCGGCGCGCCGGGTCTTCCGGCGCGCCGCAGCATCGGCCCGCAAGGGCTTGATTCTTCCCGCAAGTCTTTCTTCCCCGACTCAGAATCGTGCCTGATCCGAGAACTCCCCCCAGTTGGGAGGTCTCTCCGCGGTCGTGCTTTGCAACACTGCTGATATCAGGTGCGGGCTCGCGGCCCTGTGCGGCAATGAGCGAGACCATAATCGAAATTGCATATAGCTAATAGTCGGAGGCAGTCATGTCGGAATCGTTGTGGAACATCATTGCAGGGAAGCGGGGCGCCGAGATGTCGAGGACGAAGGTCGGCGGATATTGCATAGGTGCTGCGCTGGCTATGCTAGGCACAGGGTTCGCGCCGGCTGTACTGGCGGCGGGTAGTGCGATCGAGATCGTCCATTCCTTTGCCGGCGATGAGGACGGCAAGTTCCCCGAGGTAGCGTTGATAGAGCACGAGGGTGTGCTTTACGGCACTACGTCTGATAACAGTGCCCAGATCGGTGATTGCGGTACTGTCTTCGGGCTCACGCCGGCAGGCACTAAAACATTCACATATGCACAGTCATCGGCAGATGGATGCTATGCCAAGTCGCTGGCGGTCGGGGCGGACGGCAATCTGTACGGAGTGACGGAATTGTTTGGTGGTGCCGGCAGCCTGGGCACGATATTCAGAATCACTACCGACGGCGATTTTACGCGTCTGCACAGCTTTGGCGCGGCAGCCGAGGCCAGGCCGCTGGCCGGCCTGTTGAGCGCGAGCGATGGCAGCCTGTACGGAACCACTTACACCGGTCCGACCACTTTCCCGACGGGACAGGGATCGGTGTTTCGCCTGACACTGCTGGGCGGCGACGATGTCGCTGTCGATCATATTCACGGTTTCGTCATCGGGGGGGTAGGGCTTGGCCCGGATACCAAACTGATCGAGGATCGGGATACGAACGGAGTTTTTTACGGGACAGCCGGCAATGCTGTATTTCGTGTCACCGCGGATGGCGCTTATTCAGGCTATGTGAATGACTCGGTCGGTTTGCTCGGGCCGATCGGCCCAGTGGTTCAGGCCCCCGATGGTTGGCTGTATGGCGTGCTGCCTCTGGGTGGCGCACAGGGCCAGATTTTCAGAATTGCCACTGACGGTACCGGCTACGAGATCGTGCATAGCTTCAATTCGGTTACCGATGGTCTGGCGGGGCCGAGGGGCGGCCTGACCGTTGGCGATGACGGCAATCTCTATGGTGTGGCCGGAGGTATTTTCCGCCTCACGACGGCTGGGCAGCTGACGACGTTGGTCAGTACTGCCGAGTTGATGGCGGTTTTCGGTGCCACTGATGCTGGTCTCGGTGGCTCGGCCGTAGGATCTTTGACGGGCAGCTTGGTCCAGGCTAGCGACGGCCATCTGTACGGCACCTCGCGCCATAGCGGTGCCGGTTCCTGCACCGGCATCGGCAGCGATGTGGTGATAGGTTGCGGCACAGTGTTCCGAGTCGTTCTGGGAGAGAGTGGCGGCGGGGACGGCGATGGCGACGGAAATGGCGACGGAAATGGCAACGGTAACGGAAATGGAAATGGAAATGGTAATGGCACCGGCAATACCTCTGGCGGCGGTGGTGGCGGCGCGATGGGCTTCGGTCTGATCGGCGCGCTGCTGGGGCTGGCCTGGATGCGGCGTCGTTCGGACAGCGGGTGGCGCTGAGTGCGGAAGGCGGGGTGTCGTGCGAGCGGCGCCCCGCCGCGCGGTTCCGCTTGCCGCGCCGGCGGGAATTCCGGCATGCTGACGAGCGGTGCCAGTATCGTATTTGGTGCCGTATATACGTCCGAGGGATGGAGATCAAGTCGATGAAGAAAATGAAACTCGGGAGCCGCGGCGGTCTGGTGCTGCTCGCACTGAGCCTGTGTGGTGCGTATTCCGCTCAGGTGAGTGCGCAGAGTTTTCTCGACCGGCTGAAGAACGCAGCCGAGAAAGTGGTCGAGAAAAAGAGCGAGGAACTGGTCGAGCAGAAAACCGAAGAGGTCTTCGACAGCGCGACGGGACAGGAGACACAGCCGGCTCCGGCGCCTGCGCCGAAGGCGCAGCCATTCAAGCTCGGTGGTTCCGGCACCGGTTCCGGCGGTCGCAACTGCGGTGCGCTCGGCGCCGGCTGCGCCGACGGCATGAACGATCTGGTGTCGTGCATGAACCGGCATACCGCTTACCACTACGGCGAACTGCTCGCTCCCGCGTTGCAGCAGAAGCTCGATGCCGGTATCTTCACGGCCGGTTCTCGTACGGATCTGGAGTTCGACCTCAAGGCGGTCAAGGCGGCGGGTGCGCCGCCTTATGCCAAGGTGGCTGCGGCCGATCCGGCCAAGCCGCACCGCTACCTGTCCTGGCTCACCCCGCAGGAGCAGGCGGACATCATGAACGAAAGCAACCGCCGTTCGAACGAGAACAGGGAAGAGTGCAACGCGAAGTACGCGCGCTTCTGAGAGAGTACCGACAGGGCCGGCCTCTTTGACGATCAAAGAGGCCGGCCCTTTTTTATTTTGAGGTGCTGGTTTATTCGAGATATTGGGCGCGGATCAGATCCATGTCCCAGAACGCCGCTTCGATCTTGTGTCCGTCCGGGTCGCGCACGAAACAGCCATAGTAGGGTTCGCCGTATTCCGGCCGCGGTCCCGGTGCGCCTTCGTCGCTGGCGCCGGCGGCGAGCGCGGTTTCATGGAAGGCATGGACCATGGCCTTGTCGGTGGCGATGAAGCCGATGTGGGTGCCGTTGCCGACGGTGGCCGGGCGCCCGTCGATCGGCGTTTGCACCCAGAACTCCGGCAGTCCCTTGCCCCAGGCTACCGCGCCTGGATGCGCGAGGATGCGCGTGCAGCCGAGTACGGGCATGACCCGCTCGTAGAAGGCGATGGCGCGTTCAAAGTCGTTGCTGCCGATGGAAACATGCGAAATCACGCTGGCGGGTTCGTCCATTGCAGACCTCCTCCTCCTGGTGGCGTCGGGGAAAGGGACACGCGTTCCATTTTCCCGTTTTTCCGCGTGGGCGGCTACTGACGCAGGCCCAGCCCCTTGCGGATCAGGTACCAGTTGACGGCGGCCAGCAGGACGATCAGGGCGAACAGCATGGCCACCGAGATGCCGGGCGGAACGTCGGCGGTGCCGAGGAAACCGTAGCGGAAGCCGTTGATGATGTAGAACAGCGGATTGGCATAGGTGGCGCTCTGCCACCAGCCGGGCAGCGCATCGACGGAATAGAACACGCCGCCGAGATAGACCAGCGGCGTCAGCACGAAGGTCGGCACGATATTGATGCCGTCGATCGATTTGGCGTAGATGCCGTTCACCAGGCCGGCGAGCGCGAAGACGAACGAGGCCAGCACGGCGAAGAAGAGGATGATCGCCAGGCTCGACACCGCCAGTTTCAGCCCGGTGAAGAACAGGGCGACGATCAGCACCAGCGTGCCGACGATGACGCCGCGCAACACACCGCCGCTGATGAAGCCGGCGATCATCACCCACGGCGGCGTCGGCGAGACCAGGATTTCCTCGATCGAGCGCGCGAAGAACTTCGACTGAAAGAAGACGAAGGAGGTATTGGCATAGGCATTGGTGACGATCGACAGCATCACCAGGCCGGGGACGACGAAAGTCATGTAATCGACCCCGTGCACCTCGCCGATGCGCGGGCCGAGCACCATGCCGAAAATGAGGAAATACAGCGACGAGGTGATCACGCTCGGCAGGAAGGTCTGCACCCAGATGCGGAACATGCGCACCACGTCCTTGCGTAGCATGGTGTAGAAGGCGATCCATTTCTGGTAGGCGGTCACGGCTCAGCGCGCTCCTTCTCGGGTGAGGCGCAGGAACACTTCCTCCAGCCGGCTGCTGCCGTAGTCGCTGTCGCCCCCCGCCGCATCGTGCAGGGCCAGCACTTCTTCCATCGATCCCGAAGTGACGATCTCGCCGCGGTTGATGATCGCCACGTGACGGCACAGGCGCTCGGCTTCTTCCAGATAATGCGTGGTCAGCAGGATGGTGACGCCGCTGTCGGCCAGTTTGCGCAGATAGGTCCACATGCCGCGGCGCAGCTCGACGTCGACGCCGGCCGTCGGCTCGTCGAGAATCAGGAAGCGTGGCTGATGAACCAGGGCGCGGGCGATCATCAGCCGCCGCTTCATGCCGCCGGACAGCGCCATCGCGCGCTCGTTCATCTTGTCGCCGAGACCGAGATCCTGCAGCAACTGCCGTGCGCGCGGCAGGGCGGCGGCGCGCGGGATGCCGTAATAGCCGGCCTGATTGACCACGATGTCGATCGGCTTTTCGAAGGGATTGAAGTTGATTTCCTGGCCGACGAGGCCGATCTGCGCCTTGGCCTGCTCCGGCGCCTGGTCGATGTCGTGGCCGAATACCGTCACCGATCCGGCACTCTTGCCGACCAGCCCGGTAACGATGCCGATGATGGTCGTTTTGCCGGCGCCGTTGGGGCCGAGCAGCGCGAAGAAATCCCCTTCCGGCACTTCCAGCGACACGCTCTTGAGCGCCACCGTGCCGGAAGCGTAGGTTTTCTGCAGCTGTTTGATCGACAGGGCGGGTGTCATATCCAGGCATCTGATGCCGAAGGCGCTGCAACCATAAGAGGCGCGTGATGGGCTGTCAAGCGTATCGCGCCCCGTGCGTGTCAAGACGATCGGCGATATGGCATCATGGGCCGCTTCATTCCGCAAGATATCATCACTCGTCATGCAGCAGCATCTGATCGATTTACTGCAGCGCTATCAGCCGGCCGACATCACTGAGCGCGGACACCGGCTGCACGCGCTGGATTTCATTGAGCGTACGCCTGATTGCGCCAACCGGCATACGCCGTACGGGCACGTCACCGCTTCGGCGTGGATCCTGTCGCCCGATCGTCGTACCGTGCTGCTGACCCATCATCGCAAGCTGGAGCGCTGGCTGCAGCCTGGCGGGCACGTCGAACATGACGGAAGCGTGCAGGCGGCCGCGCTGCGCGAAGCGGGCGAGGAGAGCGGTATCGACGGGCTGCGTCTGCTCGATGAGGCGCTGTTCGATCTCGACGTACATCTGATTCCGGCGCGCAAGGGCGAACCGGACCACTTCCATTTCGATTTCCGTTTTCTGCTGCAGGCTGCCGATACCGCTTTCCGCGTGGGGGAGGAGTCGCTCGATCTCGCCTGGGTGGAGCTGGAGCGTTTGGCGACCGGCGAGAACGATGAATCGATACGGCGCATGGTGCGCAAGACCGCCGCCTTGAGCGATAGCCGGGTTCGGTGAAGCGTGCGGCGAGCAGTTCGTTCGCCCCGAATATATGGTAATTGATTGATTATAAATAAAAATTCAAGGGCGCGATGGAAAGATAGGGGATGTTATGAAATAATATGCAGGCAACCCAACTTCTCTGATGCAACTTTTTTAGAGGGCCGCACCTATGTCAAAGAAATTCCTCGGAGCCGTGCTGTCGCTGGCCATTTGTTCGACACCGGTTTTTGCTCACGATGTATGGTTCGAACCGGACGGAAAGTCCCTGCGTCTGGTCTATGGCCATCCCGGTGAGCTCGAGCCTTACGATCCGGGCAAGGCCAAAGCGGTCACTGCTATAGGCAAGGATGGCAAGCAGAGCAAGATGAGCACGCATGTCCATGATCAGACGCTGGCGGTGCAGCCGGCAGCGGATGTCGCGCTGATCACAGTGGATTACGACAACGGCTACTGGACCGAAACGACGGATGAAAAGCACGTCAACAAGTCCAAGAAGGATGTGCCGAACGCCAAATCGGCTTCCCATTCCAAGAAGTACCACAAGATCGTCGTCAGCTGGAGCGATGCCGCCGCCAAGCCGGTCGGCGCCGATTTCGAGATTGTGCCGCTGGCCAATCCGCTCACGCTGAAGCCGGGTGACGAGCTGCCGGTGCAGCTGCTCTATAAGTCCAAGCCGCTCGCCGGCGCGGAAATCGAGATCATGGGCAGCATGGACCTGTTCGAGACCGATGCCCAGGGCAAGGCGACGCTGCCGATCACCGAGGCCGGTTTCCAGTACATCCAGGTTTCCCACAAGGAGAAGCTGCAGAACAGCCCGGATGCCGACGTGCTGTCGCTTTCCACCAATCTGACTTTTAACCTGTAAGCAGCGGTTGTATGCGGCGGGCGATGCGCAGGCGCATCGCCCGCTTTTTTTTGCCCGCTTTCTCCTCCCCCGGTGCTCGACCGTTGCCTTCACACCCTTATCCTCACGCAGAGGGCAGGCTCTGGGGCCGGGGCGGGGACGTTCCGTGTCGCGGCGGCAGATAATATCCTGCGCACTCAGAACCTGATTCTCGCCCCGCTCATGACCATGAGGATGGGGTCGAATTCGGCGCCTGGGCGTTCGAGTTCATGTATGCGCGTGTTGAGGTAGATGTCGCTGTTCCATCGTGCGAGGTGCTGGACGATCTGCAGGCCGGCGGCGCTGGCGCGGTCTTCGCGTTGCATGAGATCGCGGGTTTGCTGGTAATCGATCGATAGGGCGGTATTGCCGATGGGCCACCAGGCGCGCTGATAGCCGAGCTTGAGGTAAGCGAAGGCGGCGTCGCGGTCGTCGGCCTCGCCGAGATGCCAGCGCTTGCCGGCGGCGCCGGTGAGGCTGACGCCGTTGCCGAAGAGGACGGAGAGCGAGGTGCTGGCGAGCTGCTGATGGGGCCCCGGGGTGGTGGGGCGGATATCGGCATAGGCGATGGCCGCGGCAATGCGCGCGGAAGAGAGCGTCTCGTCGTAGAAGAGTGCGCTGTCGACGGTGCCGCCCTGAATGGCCGACACGCGCAGCTGCGGTATCCCGGACAGGGCAGGGGTATCGTAGCGCAGGCGGATATCGCGGCCGCGCCCGTCCATATTGGTCATGACATCGAACACGCGGGGATTGCCGTCGATGCCGACGTCGTCGCGGAAACGCATGCCGCCGCCCATGACACCGGGATCGGAATAACCGGCGACGCCGGTGCCGGAGAGATCGCGCTCGGAGGAGCCTTCGGAGGCGGTCCAGCCCTTGCCGAGCCAGAGGCGGCCGAAGCGGCCATCGAACCAGACCTCGGCGCGGCGGTCGCGGAAGTTGGTGGCATTGCTGCCGCCCTGTACCCCGCGGGCATTGTCCTGACCGACAGTGAAGCTGTTATTGACGCGGAACTCGAATTCGAAGGCGGCGCCGAGGCTGAAGCCGGCGGAAGGCTGGGCGGGTTCGGCGATGAAGCGCAGGCGTGAGGAGCTGGCGTTGTTGTCGACGTGATGGACGTCGCGTTCCTCACCGTCGTCCACCCACAGCAGGGCGCGGTTGATCTGGCCTGACATCGACAGCTTGAACGGCAGTGCTGCCGCGCCGACGGCAGTGGTCGGCGGCGGCAGTTCACGCTGTTCGTACTGAGCCTCCATCCGCGCCAGGCGTTGTTGCAACTCCTGCATCGTCGTACGCAGAGACTCCAGTTCGTGGTCGTGAGCATGGACGGCGAGCGACGGCATGAAAGCCGCCGCCGCTGCCGCCATGGCGAGCGTACGTGCAGGGATCAAGCGCAGTGTGCCCTAGGTGTGGTTGCAAGGAACGATGAAGCTCATGGCCCGCCGCCGCCGGATTCTTTCACCGGCAAGGGCGCGAGGACCTGGTCGGCATCGACTTCGATGGTGACGCGATGGCGATGTCCGTTGCCGTCATCGACTTCTATCCGCCATACGCCGGGATAGCCGGGGACGAAGGCAAAGCGTCCGCTTTCGTCGGTGCGCCCGGCCTGATAGGGGTGAGGGCGGTCCGGCGCGAAGACCTGGACCGATGAAAACTGCATGGGCGAATGGCCGGTATAGATGAACTGCAGCGCCACCGCTTTGGTTTCCAGCAGCATATGATGTGTGCCGTGAGCCATGACACTCGCAGGGGCGTAAAACGCCCCTGCAAGCAAGGCCATCGGCAATGCGCGAGAGATGGTCTTGTATATCATGGAGCTTTATTTCCCGCCGACAGGTGAATAGCCCAGTGTGGCAGCCAGGAACAGTGACGATACATAGGGGTCATTGGACAGACCGACGCTGCGTGTCACCTCCATCAGGGCGAAGGGACGAGCAGGAACCTTGACGGTAGCGATGCCGTCCTTGTCGGTCTTGGCCTTGCCGGTCTCGTCACCGGCGTGCAGGTCTTCCTTGATGTCCACGCCGGCCAGCGGCTCGCCGAAGAGGGTGACGCGCACGCGCAGCGTATCGCCGGCTTTCGCCTTCGACGGATCGCTCAGGGGAATGATCTCCAGCGGATGACCCAGTACGTGGTCGTAGCCCTTGTTCTCCTTCAGATAAAGCTTGGAGTACTTGTGCGAATACATCGAGCTGGTGGCGTCGGGGACTTCCGAGCCCGGCTTGCGCACCCAGCCCTGCGTCGGCGAATTGCTCCAGAAACCGTTGTTGAAGTGTGCGGTGACCAGGGCAGTCTTGCCATCGAGCTTGATCCAGGAACGCTCGTTCTTGTAATCGATGTCGGCCCCCATGGCTTTGCCGGAGGCATCGTAGGTCAGCGCCTGGACCAGGCGGAATTCGGGATAGCCGCGCTCATCGCCGTCGTCGGGGTGACCGTCGACCATCACCGCCTTGCCGTCTCTCACTTCCAGCCAGCCGGAGTGGGCCTGTACTTCGGTGGTCACCATGCCTGCGAGCAGAGCCAGGCCCGCTGCCATGCCGGCGATGATGCTGCGGGGGCGGCTCATGCTCATGGCCGATGGCGAGGTGTATTTCATACTCATGGTTTTTCTCCTGTTTCAGGGTTTGCCGGTGGATAAACCGGTGGGTAAAACGGATCGGAATGCATCGGCAGGATGCTGATGTTCAGGTCACGGACGCCTGGATCGTCGGAGCGCCGGAGAGAGATGCAACAGTCTGAACGATACGCATTGATATCCCCCCATGCTGTGATTGGCGGAGTGACAGAAAACCAAAATAGAATCGCGGATTCATGAGCATGTCCGCCGTCCGTGGAGGGTATGCGCTCTGATGCGCGCTGTTTTGATTCGAACGTCGGGGCCATCCCTGATCGATTTAGGATAGTATTACTAAAAGTAATAATAGCTTAATAGGGCCATTTTACGCAATGGGTCGATGTGCTGACCAGCCCGTGCAAAACCCGAGCATTTTTGATGGGCCACACAGTCGCGTCACAGCGTCCGCTTCCGCTTCTCTCGCCTCCCGGCCCCTGCTCTCGTCAAGCGCGATGCTTATCGGCCGATATTTTCTTCATGAATCTCCCGGATGGAACCGCTGCGCGCGCAGCTGCGCCCTATGCCCGCAGAAATCCGTACATGAACGGATTCCTGACCCTGCTTGCGCTGCCCCTGGTGTTGTCGCTGAGCGCCTGCCTGGGTGAAGGTGAGGGTTCCTCGCCGCCCTCATCTCCGACCGCCAGCGGATCATTCGCGCCATCGTCGCTCAGCACCATCATGGCCGATGATGCCTTGCTGCTGGCGCAGTCCACCCTCGATGCGATCGGCAAGCTTGCCGCCATCGGCGAGGTCACGCAGGAAATGATCCGCCGCGGTGCGCCGCTGCTCGGCGGCGACTTTACGCCCAATGCGCCGGATGCGATCGTTGACCTGCCGGAATGCAATGCCGCGATCGAGCCCGGTCCCGGCGAGAACCGGCTCGGCTACGCGTTTTATCAGGGTGGCTTCGATGTGCCCGCCGGGCCGGCGCTGCGCGCCGAGTTCGCGCAGTGCACGGTCGCGAATCTGCTGATCGAT
Source organism: uncultured Chromatiales bacterium (assembly GCA_964388175.1). Taxonomy (GTDB): domain Bacteria; phylum Pseudomonadota; class Gammaproteobacteria; order SZUA-140; family SZUA-140; genus JAITWN01. Next base: position 35,218 of record CAYLYS010000020.1, read on the forward strand.
GGCACGCTGCACATTGCCGATGTCAGTTTCAGCGGTGACATCGCCAGCGCGGTGAGCGACTGGAGTTTTGCCGCGACGGTAGTGATGGGGCCGATCGAGATCCACAATGCCGATGGTTCGCTCAGCACCTATACCGACGAATTCCGCTATACGGCGGTGCGCACCGGCGGCGTCCTGCGCGTCGATATGGAAGTGGCGGCCGAACCCGGTGCCGGCATTGTCGGCGGGGTCAACGCGCAGCATCATCGCGAACAGGTGTTCGACAACAACAGCGCGGTCAATTACCAGTTCCGGCCATTCGCGATTACCAGTGTGGATGACGCCGACAGCGGCGAATACACCCTCGCGATACGGGCGCACGGCACCGACGGCGCCAGCCGGCTCGAACGCTATACCAATGTCCCGGCAAGCACCATCCAGCTGACAATCGCCAATACTGCGGATATCGTCTGGCAGAGCAAGCCCGAGAACCATGGCGAGACGCCGTCCGCCGGGGCGATCGTGCTCAGCACGGGAGCCGACAATATCCTCGTGACCGTCGCTGCCGGCGGCGCCGTTCTGACCGTCAACGACGGCGGTGCGGTGAATACGCAGATGGTCGACTGGGACACGCTGTTGACCACACCCATGCCCTGGAACTGAGGCGTCAGCCTCGAACAGGGTTGTCCGTCCGGCCCGGCTTTGCGCGCGCAGGACATTTCCCGTTTTTCGGCTTACCATGCCCAGTGCGATACCCGCCGCGATATGTCGTGCGGCCACGTGCTGTGCTGCGTGTGTCCGCGCGCCGGCGGCATGGCTCGAATACGGAGGAATGCGAATGAAGAGCAGATCTTGCGCCGCGATAATATGCCTGTCGGGGCTGTTGTGGCTGCCCGGCGCCGGCCGGGCGGGAGACGGACCGGCGGTCGTGCCCGAACGCGAGCGTCAGGTCGCGCGCGACATCGCCGCCGAGGGTCCGAAAGCCAACCGCGGCGTCGAATCCGTCACCCGGCTCGGCGGCATTCTCATCGATGGCGAATTTCCCGGCGCCAAGGGCAAGGAACTGCGCGCGCGTGAACTGGTCATCGCCCCCGGCGGCGTGATCGCAGTGCACCGGCACGAGTCGCGGCCGGGCCTGGCCTATATTCTGGAAGGGGAGATCATGGAGCATCGCAACGACGCCGAGCAGCCGTTGCTGCGCAAGGCGGGCGCTGTCTCCTTCGAGAAGACCGGCGTGATCCATTGGTGGGAAAATGTCAGCGACGCGCCGGTGCGCGCGCTGGTCGTCGATATCGTGGACGCCGAGCCGGCGGCGCACGCGCATTAAGCCGCCGTCGCAGCGCGGACACCGCGGTCCGCAGGAGGCAGGTATTCATGTACTTCGAACAGATTGCCAACGGCCCGTGCTTTTCCTATGTCATCGCCTGCGAGGAGACGGGCAGGGCGCTCGTCGTCGATCCCGCGGTGGAACTGATCGAGCGCTACATCGGTATTGCCCATCAGCACGGGCTGCAGATCAGCAAGGTGCTCGATACCCATACCCACGCGGATCATTTTTCCGGCGCCCGCGCGCTGGCGCAGCGCACGGGCGCGACGCTCATCATGCACAGCGCCAGTCCCGCGCCCTTCATCGATCTGCGGGTGAATGACGGCGATGCCATCCTGATCGGCAAGCTGCTGCTGCGCATCCGCCATACGCCGGGACACACGGCGGATGCCATTTCGCTGATCCTCGCGGATCGCATTCTCACCGGTGATGCGCTGCTCATCGGCGGCGCCGGGCGCACCGATCTGCCGAGCGGCGATCCCGCACAGCTTTACCACAGTCTGTTCGATGGTCTGCTCAAGCTCGATCCGTCGCTCGCCGTCTACCCCGCGCATGACTATAACGGCCGCACTTCCTCGACCCTCGGCGATGAGTTGGCGCACAATCCGCGCCTGCAGTACAAGGAGCGGGACGACTTCATCGCCCATATGCGCGCGCTCGATCTGGAGATGCCGAAGCATCTGACCGAAGCGCTGCGTACCAACCGCAGCGGCGGCCGGCCGGTATCGCAACTGATCGACGAGGCGGCCGCCCGGGTACCGTTCATGACGATGGAGGAGGTGCGGACGCGCATCGACAGTGAGCCCGCCGATCTGCTGGTGCTCGATGTGCGCGAAAGCGAGGCCTACCGTGCCGGCCATATCCCCGGCGCCGTGCACATCCCGCGCGGACAGCTCGAACTGCGCGTCAACGATATGCTTGCCGATCCCACGCAGCGGATCGTGGTCTATTGCGAGTACGGCAAGATCTCCACGCTGGCGACCGCTACCCTGCGTGATCTCGGCTATACCGGCGCCGCCGCGCTCTACGGTGGCTATGACGCCTGGAAGAAAGCCGGATACGCGCAGCAGACCTGAGCCGATGTCCCCGGCGGATATCGTCAGCCGATATCGCCGCCCGATGTCGCTGACCGGTGTCGCCAGCCGATGTCGTCAGACCGGCGCGGGATCGGCGCGTTCGCCTGCCGGCACGGATGGCGCTGCCGTATCCAGATCGTTGCCCAGGAACCCGCCCGATTGACGCCGCCACAGAGCGGCGTAGAGGCCGTCGCGCTGCAACAGCTCGGCGTGACTGCCGTCCTCGACGATGCGTCCGCCTTCCATCACGATGAGGCGGTCGAGCATGGCGATGGTGGAGAGGCGATGGGCGATGGCGATCACCGTTTTGCCTTCCATGAGGGAGTAGAGCTGTTCCTGGATCGCCGACTCGACTTCCGAATCGAGCGCCGAGGTCGCTTCGTCGAGGATGAGGATCGGTGCGTTCTTGAGCAGTGCGCGGGCAATGGCGATGCGCTGGCGCTGGCCGCCGGAGAGTTTGACGCCGCGTTCGCCGACCAGTGCGTCATAGCCGCGGCGCTCCCTGGCGTCACTCAGGCCGAGAATGAAGTCGTGCGCATGGGCGCGGCGTGCGGCTTCCTCGATTTCCTCTTCGTCGGCGTCGGGGCGGCCGTAGCGGATGTTGTCGCGGATCGAGCGGTGCAGCAGCGAGGTGTCCTGCGTGACGACGGAAATCTGCGTGCGCAGGCTCT
>CAYLYS010000021.1:0-3855 GCA_964388175.1 uncultured Chromatiales bacterium
ACGGTCGCGATCTGCGCCTGATCGCCGATCGTCATCACGGTGAGGCCGGCGCTGGCGAGGCGGTCGCGGGCGCTGAGCGGTGCGCCGTCGGCGCCGGTGGCCTCGCCCAGCGGCAGCAGCATACCCTTGGACAGATCGTTCCCTTCCAGCGTGATGCCCTCGATCCAGATGCGCAGACTGGCATTGCGAGGCGCCTCTTCGATCAGACGGGTGAGCTCGGTGGGCGGGATTCTCTCGTAGGGCGGGTACAGCATGTCCAGCCAGAAATCGGGACGGAACAGGCTGAAAGTCACCAGCAACAGCAGCAGGGATTCATGGACGCGGCTGCGGGTCAGCAGCCAGCCCTGAGTAGCAGCGGCGAACATCAGGTTGGCGATGATCGCGGTCGCCACCGTCAAGGCGAAGATCCACCATGAACCGATACCGATCAGCAGCAACTGCGTATTGAAGATGAACATGAACGGCAGCAGGGCGGTTCGCATCTCGTACTTGAAGGCTTGCACGCCGGTTGCCAGCGGGTCGCTTCTGGCGATGCCGGCGGCGGCGTAGGCGGCGAGCCCGACGGGCGGCGTCACGTCGGCCATCAGCCCGAAATAGAACACGAACAGGTGTACCGCGATCAGCGGCACGAGCAGGCCGTTCTGTGCGCCGACTTCGACCACCACCGGCGCCATCAGGGTGGATACCACGATGTAGTTGGCCGTGGTGGGCAGGCCCAGGCCCAGGATCAGGCAGATCACCGCCACCATGATCAGCATGACGGGCAGATTCCCTCCGGATACCGCTTCGACGAATTCAGTCAGCACCAGGCTGATGCCGGTGAGGGTGACGGTGCCGACGATGATGCCGGCGGCAGCGGTGGCGATGCCGATGCCGATCATATTGCGTGCACCGGTGACCAGCCCGTCGAACAAGTCGCGCAAGCCGCGCCGCGTTTCCTGGCCGAGCTTGCCGGTGCCGCGGAACCAGGCCTGCAGAGGGCGCTGGGTAACGAGGATGAAGATCATGAAGGTGATGGCCCAGAATGCCGACAGCGCGGGCGAAAGCTCCTCGACCATCAGGTTCCACAACAGCGCGGCCACCGGCAACAGGAAGTGCAGCCCGGTCTTGAGGGTCGGTGCGATCTCGGGCAGTTCGGTCAGGGGCTGATCGGGATCGTCCAGGCGCAGTTCGGCCTGCTGCGCCGAATACCATGCCAGCCCGAGGTAGGCGAGCAGCATCAGCATGCCGATGAGGGTGAAGGACGCATCGCCCGCCATGGTCTTGATCCAGCCCAGTCCGTAGTACACCACGCCGGCGAGGATGATCAGGCCGCTCACCGTGAAGCCGAACGACAGCAGCCGCTGCAGCCGGGGCCTGATCGTTCGCCGCGGCAGTCCGCGGATGTCCGCCTTCATCGCTTCGAGATGAACCACGTAGAACAATGCAATATAGGACAGGATCGCCGGCAGGAAGGCGTGCTTGATCACTTCGACATAGGGGATGCCGACGTACTCGACCATGAGGAAGGCCGCCGCCCCCATCACCGGCGGCATGAGCTGGCTGTCGGCCGAGGCGGCGGCTTCCACGGCCGCCGCCTTTTTCGGCTCGTAGCCGACGCGTTTCATCAGCGGGATGGTGAAGGTGCCGGTGGTGACGACGTTGGCGATCGACGATCCCGAAATCAGGCCGGTGGCGGCCGATGCCACCACTGATGCCTTGGCCGGACCGCCGCGCATGTGGCCGAGCAGGGCGATCGCCGACTTGATGAAGTAGTTGCCGGCGCCGGCGGTTTCGAGCAGCGCGCCGAACAGCACGAACAGGAAAATGAAGCCGGCCGATACGCCCACCGCCACGCCGAATACGCCTTCGGTGGTCAGCCACAGGTGGCTCATGCCCCTGGCCAGCGATGCGCCGCGATGCGCGATCATGTCCGGCATGTAGGGGCCGAAGAAAATGTAGACGATGAAGAGGCTGGCCAGGATCACCAGCGGCAGCCCGAGTGTCCGGCGCGCCGCCTCCAGCAGCAGCACGAGGCCGGTGACCGCGACGATCAGGTCCATCGTCGTCGGCAGACCCGGACGGGTGGCGATCTGGGCGTAGAACAGGAAAAGATAGCCGGCGCAGAAAGCCGCCACCGCGGCGAGCAGCCAGTCGACGAGCGGTATGTAATTGCGTGGCGAATGCTTGAAAGCGGGGTAAGAGGCAAAGCCAAGGAATACCGCGAAAGCGAGATGGATCGCCCGCGACTCGGTGCTGTTGAAGACGAATACGCCCAGGCTGAACGGCAGCGGCGACGCGATCCAGAGCTGGAACAGCGACCATGCCAGGGCGACGCCGATGAGGAGCTTCGCGGCGACGCCCGTCGGTTTGCGCATGCCGGTATCGGCTTCGGCCACGATCCGGCGACGCTCCTCGTCGCTCAGCTCATGGTGATGTTGTTGCGGGCTGTTGTCGTTGTGCCGGGTCATTGCTGCACTCTTCCGGCATGCGGTTGAGGATCCTGCGCATTGCCGGTGGCGGGGCCTTGCCTACATCCAGCCCCGCTCCTTGTAATACTTCACTGCGCCGTCATGCAGCGGAATCGACAGACCGTTGCTGATCATGTCTTCTTCCTTCAGCTTGGCGAAGGCCGGATGCAGGCGCTTGAAGTCCTCGAAGTTGTCGAACACGGCCTTGACCATGATGTAGACCACTTCCGGCGGCGTATTGGTCGAGGACACGAAGGTCGCGAGGGCGCCATAGGTGGGTGTCGGATCGGGGTTGTTCGAGTACAGCCCGCCGGGAATCTCGACCTTGGCGTAATAGGGATGCTCCGCCACCAGCGCATCGACTTCCTTGCCGGTCAGCGGCACCAGTTTCGCGCCGCAGGTCGTGGTCGGATCCTGGATGTTGGCCGAGGGATGGCCGACGGCGTAGAGGAAGCCGTCGATCTGATTGTTGCACAGCGCGGCGCCGTGCTCGTCCGGACGCAGCTCGGAGGCCAGCGAGAAGTCGGACAGCTTCCAGCCTTTCGCCGTCAGATACTCCTCCAGCGAGGCGCGCGTGCCCGAGCCGGGGTTGCCGACGTTGAAGCGCTTGCTCTTGAAGTCGTCGAAGCTTTTGACGTTCGCTTCCTTGCGGGCAATGACGGTGAAGGGTTCCGGATGCAGCGAGAACACCGCGCGCAGTTCCTTGTTGGGGCCGGTATGCCGGAAGCTGCTGCTGCCATTGTAGGCGTGATACTGCCAGTCGGATTGGGTGACGCCGAAATCGAGCTCGCCGCCGCGGATGGTGTTGAGGTTGTACACCGATCCGCCGGTGCTTTCGACCGAGCAGCGGAGGCCATGCTGGGCACGGTTCATATTGATCAGACGGCATATCGCGCCGCCGGCCGCGTAATACACGCCGGTGACGCCGCCGGTGCCGATGGTGACGAATTTCTGCTGCGCATGGGCCGGGCTGGTGCCGAGCGCTCCGGCGATGACGAACGCGGCTGCCATCGCAGTCAGTTTTTTCATGCTGCATTCTCCTCGGGAACGTTTGAAAAGCCTGCCGGCTCCGGTCCGAAGCGGCTCGTGGGCTCAGGGTGCGGCGATGAAATCTCCGAGCACTGCTCAAGCTGCAACACTAACGCGGTTACGCGCGTATTTCCACCTTGGAACAATGGTGGTCTGCTCGCGCTTCGGAGGGGCATGATTCCATGCTTGCGGTTAAAGGCACGATGAGTGCAACCGTCCCATTCCCGGTGCACTCAACGACGTGCGGCGCAACCGCATCGGCACCAATTTCCACCCGCTGTCGGTCAATCAGCCCAAGGTGCCAGTGAACACCTATCATGTTCGATGGCCAGATGACCTGCCATCACAGCGGCGCCGAGCCGGTGTATGTACCCAA
>CAYLYS010000021.1:3955-18436 GCA_964388175.1 uncultured Chromatiales bacterium
GGCCGTGGGTTGACCAGACCGGCCCAGTGCGTTCTGGTCTGATAACCCGGTTCGGTTCGTCTGTTCAGCGCGTGGCAAAGGACCCGGCAATCAGGGCGGCGATCGCCTGGCCGCCCTCGCCGGAAGAGCCGCTGACGCCGACCGCGCCAATGACCTCTTCTTGGAAAACCACCGGCATGCTCCCTGCAAAGGCAGTAGCCCCGGCGTCGTGGCCATGGCGGGTTGCCCGGCGTTGATCACGCCGTGCGGGGCGGTTCGTTTGGCCGCCTTATCATAAGAATAATTTATGGAATACATTAATAACTTTGAATTTCATTTATGTAATTGGCTCGATAGACTTCACGCACTGGAATCGAGCGGGCTGCGGACCAGCTTGTTCGGGGCACAGAGCGGCGTTCATCGCGCAAGGCGCGCCATGACGCTACGGATCATCGATCGAATGACTGTTGAGGAAACGAACCCATGGCAGTGAAAACCTACAACGCTGGTGTGAAGGAATACCGCCAAACCTATTGGATGCCCGAGTACACCCCGCTCGATACCGACATCCTCGCCTGCTTCAAGATCACCCCGCAGCCCGGTGTGGACCGCGAGGAAGCCGCCGCCGCCGTGGCCGCCGAATCGTCGACCGGCACCTGGACCACGGTGTGGACCGACCTGCTGACCGACCTCGACTACTACAAGGGCCGCGCCTACCGCATCGAAGACGTGCCCGGCGACGACACCTGCTTCTACGCCTTCATCGCCTATCCCATCGATCTGTTCGAAGAGGGTTCGGTGGTGAACGTGTTCACTTCCCTGGTCGGCAACGTGTTCGGCTTCAAGGCCATCCGCGCCCTGCGTCTGGAAGACGTGCGCTTTCCGATCGCCTACGTCAAGACCTGCGGCGGTCCGCCCCACGGCATCCAGGTCGAGCGCGACATGCTCAACAAGTACGGCCGCGCGCTGCTCGGCTGCACCATCAAGCCGAAGCTGGGCCTGTCCGCCAAGAACTACGGCCGCGCCGTGTACGAGTGTCTGCGCGGCGGCCTCGACCTGACCAAGGACGACGAGAACATCAACAGCCAGCCGTTCATGCGCTGGCGCCAGCGTTTCGACTTCGTGATGGAAGCCATCCACAAGGCCGAGCGCGAGACCGGCGAGCGCAAGGGTCACTACCTGAACGTGACCGCGCCGACCCCGGAAGAGATGTACAAGCGTGCGGAGTACGCCAAGGAGATCGGCGCGCCCATCATCATGCACGACTACATCACCGGCGGCTTCTGCGCCAACACGGGTCTTGCCAACTGGTGCCGTGACAACGGCATCCTGCTGCATATCCACCGCGCCATGCACGCCGTGCTCGACCGCAACCCGCACCACGGTATCCACTTCCGCGTGCTGGCCAAGATCCTGCGTCTGTCGGGCGGTGACCACCTGCACTCGGGCACCGTCGTCGGCAAGCTGGAAGGCGACCGCGAAGCGACCCTGGGCTGGATCGACATCATGCGCGACAAGTTCATCAAGGAAGACCGCAACCGCGGCATCTTCTTCGATCAGGACTGGGGTTCGATGCCGGGCGTGTTCCCGGTGGCGTCCGGCGGTATCCACGTCTGGCACATGCCGGCGCTGGTCGCGATCTTCGGCGATGACGCCTGCCTGCAGTTCGGCGGCGGCACCCTGGGTCATCCGTGGGGCAATGCGGCCGGCGCCGCGGCCAACCGCGTCGCGCTGGAAGCCTGCGTGGCGGCCCGCAACCAGGGCGTCCAGATCGAGAAGGAAGGCAAGGCCATCCTGACCGCGGCGGCGAAGCACTCGCCCGAACTCAAGGTCGCCATGGAAACGTGGAAAGAGATCAAGTTCGAGTTCGACACGGTGGACAAGCTGGACGTCTCCCACAAGTAAGCGTATCGGAGGGCCGGGTCGTGTCCCGTCGCCCGGCGGCGGCGACACGACCCTGAAGTCTCCTGTTCGACACCAACATTCGAAGCAAAGGAACCGACATGTCTGAAATGATGGATTACAAGAGCCGCCTGAGCGATCCCGCCAGCCGCAAGTTCGAAACCTTTTCCTACCTGCCGGCGATGGATGCGGGCAATATCCGCAAGCAGGTCGAGTACATCGTCAAGAAGGGCTGGAACCCGGCCATCGAGCACATCGAGCCCGAGTACCTGATGGACAACTACTGGTACATGTGGAAGCTGCCGATGTTCGGCGAGACCGATGTCGACCGCATCCTGAGCGAAGCGGAAGCCTGCCACAAGGCCAACCCGAACAACCATGTGCGTCTGGTCGGCTACGACAACTTTGCGCAGTCGCAGGGTGCCGCCATGGTGATCTATCGCGGCAAGACCGTCTAAATCGCGACGGGACCCGATCAAGCCCCCGTCGCCGTGAGGCACGGGGGCTTTTTTTTCCCGCGAATGGCTGGCGGCCGGTCGTCCGCGGATGAATGAGCTTCCTCAAGGAGACCCCATGAGTACGGTCATCGATCAGTACCGCGTTACCCGCGAACCCTATTACCGCGCTGTTGCCGATGAGGTGGATCTGTTCGAGGCCGCCTATTCGGTGCGCATGCCGATGATGCTGAAGGGCCCGACCGGCTGCGGCAAGACGCGCTTCGTCGAATACATGGCGTACAGGCTGGGCAAGCCGCTGATCACCGTGGCCTGCAACGAGGACATGACCGCGTCCGATCTCGTCGGCCGCTTCCTGCTGTCCGCCTCCGGTACCGAGTGGCAGGATGGCCCGCTCGCCATCGCCGCCCGTCACGGCGCGATCTGTTACCTGGACGAAATCGTCGAGGCGCGCCAGGACACCACCGTGGTGATCCATCCCCTGACCGACAACCGCCGCGTGCTGCCGCTGGAAAAGAAAGGCGAGCTGGTGCAGGCGCATCCCGACTTCCAGATCGTCATCAGCTACAACCCCGGCTACCAGAGCCTGATGAAGGATCTCAAGCAATCCACCAAGCAGCGTTTCGGCGGCCTCGATTTCACCTATCCCGAGCACGCCGTCGAAACCGAGATCGTTGCGCACGAAGCCGGCATCGGTGCCGACATCGCCGGCAAGCTGGTGTCGATCGCCGAACGCAGCCGCAACCTCAAGGGCCACGGCCTCGACGAGGGCCTGTCGACCCGCATGCTGATCTATGCCGGATCGCTGATCGCCAAAGGTGTCGATCCGCAGGCCGCGTGCCGCGTCGCTCTGGTGCGACCGATCACCGACGATCCGGACATGCGCGATGCCCTGGACGCGGCGGTAGGCACGTTCTTCTGAATGTGAAGGGTGGGGGGTGAAACGTGCGCCCGCCTGCCGCACGTTTCCGCCCCCCACCTCCACCAGCACTGCGGCGAGCCATAATTCACGGAAACAGACATGTCCATCCAACTCGAAGACTACGCCGAGCTTCTCGAAAGCCTGTCCGAGCACAGCCGGGCGTCGCTGAATGCCAACTGGCATGAGGCGACCAGGGTGCTGTCGCCGCGGGGATTGGATAACTATCTGAAGGGTGTTTCCGCCATTCGCAGCCTGGGACGCGGCGATTCCCTGGTGGAAACCTGGATCGAGAAGGCGCCGATGGTGGCGAAGGAAGTCGGCGAGGACGTCGTTGGCGACCTGGCGACATCCTCGCTCATGCTGGCTTCGAAAACCTCCGGCGCCGTCATCGAGCTGCTGCTCGCCACCGCGCCGACCGCAGCCAACCGCCTCGGCGACGCGCAGCTCTTCCTCAATTATCTGCAATTCATAAACACCCTGATCGCGCAGGCGCCCCGGGGCGTGCGGCCGATGCTGGACAAGCTGGACCTGCTGTTCCAGAACCTGACGCTGGGCGGTCTGCGGCGCTGGGCGCTGTGGGGCGCGCATGCCCACCGCACCAACTACGAAGAGCAGATCAAGTATTTCGGCCTGGAGACCAAGGAGTCCCTGGCCATGCTGCAGAAGGAGCGCAAGGGCACGCTCCTGGTCGACGTGCAGCGCCGCATCAATATGTATCTGCGCGCACTATGGGCGCGTGATTTCTTCATGCGCCCGACCTCCGGCGATTTCGAGTCGCGCGAGGGCTACAGACCCTACATCGAGGATTATCTGCTGCATCTGCCCGATGCCTTCGATGATTTCGCGCCGCAGGGCGGTGAAGCGGTCAGCGGTCTGGAGCTCTATCGCGCCGCGGCCGCTCACTGCGCCGCCCATATGATGGAAACGCGGCAGCCGATCTCGGCAGAGGCGCTCAACCCGATGCAGATGGCGGTGATCTCGGTGATCGAGGATGCCCGGGTGGAAGCCCGGTCGATCCGCCGTTTCCCCGGCCTGAAGGCGCTGTGGAGCCGGCTGCATACCGCTCATCCGGAACAGCATGCGAGCATGGGCGATTATCTGAGCCGCCTGGCGCGGGCGCTGCTGGACGATGGCTACCGGGACGATGATCCCTGGATCGTCCAGGGCCGTGCCCTGTTCGCGCAGGCCGTGGCGGACGATCGCCTGGCGGACAACCAGATGTCCTGGGACATCGGCGTCACCCTGGCGCATGCGTTCAGAGACAAGAAAATACCTTTCAATCCCCGCGGCGACATGCTCAGCGCGCCGTACCGGGACGACAACCGCTACTTCTGGGAATTCGCCGAATTCGATTTCGGCAAGGCCGCTGCCGCCGGCTACGAGTCGATCAAGCAGGTACGCAAATACGTCAGTGTCACGGAGATGGTGAACGAGATCGACGTCGAGACCGCCGGCGACGACGCGCAGGAGATCTGGGTGCTCGACACCGAGCTGTTTCCCTACGAGAACATCGGTTCGGAGAGCAACACCCAGTCCTTCAACGCGCTGGAAGGCAAGGAACCGATGTCGGATCCCTTTCATTATTCGGAATGGGACTACCAGATACAGCTCGAGCGTCCGGCCTGGGCCACGGTGCTCGAGAAGCGTGCCAAATCCGGTGATCTGCAGATCATCGACGACATCGCCGCCCGGTACAAGCGCGAGATCCATCGCATGAAGTTCCTCCTGGATGCGATGCAGCCCCAGGGCGTGCAGCGCATTCGCAAACTGGAGGACGGCGACGAGATCGACATCAACGCCGCCATCGCCAGCCTCATCGATATCCGCCTGGGCATTCAGCCCGATCCGCGCATCATGATGCGCTCGGTGCGCAAGACCCGGGACTTTTCGATTCTCGTGCTGGTCGACCTGTCCGAGTCCACCAACGACCCGGTGCATGGGCAGGATTATTCGGTACTGGACCTGACCCGCCAGGCCTGCGTGCTGCTCGCCGATGCCATCAGCAAGGTCGGTGATCCCTTCGCCATCCACGGCTTCTGCTCCGACGGCCGGCACGACGTGGAGTATTACCGCTTCAAGGATTTCGATCAGCACTGGGACGATATCCCCAAGGCCAGGCTCGCCGGCATGACCGGCCAGCTCTCGACCCGCATGGGCGCGGCCATCCGCCATGCCGGTCACCACCTGAAGCTGCAGCGTTCGAGCAAGAAGCTGCTCATCGTCATCACCGATGGTGAACCGGCGGACATCGATGTACGCGACCCGCAGTATCTGCGCTACGATACCCGCAAGGCGGTCGAGGAAGTGGGCCGCCACGGCGTCGTTACCTATTGCATGAGCCTCGATCCGCGCGCCGACAACTACGTCAGCCGCATCTTCGGCCAGAACAACTATATGGTGGTGGACCATGTACAACGCCTGCCGGAAAAGCTGCCGCTGCTGTATGCTGGCCTGACGCGATGACAGGGCGTTCACCGCGGGATACCGACATTCGCGCATTTCTTCGGGTCGAGACGCAGGCATGAAAGACAACATCTACGTCGGTTTCAACAACGACAAGCACGGCATGACCCAGCTTGGGCGCATCGTCGTCGACGGCTGGCTGTTCGGCTTCATTCCGGAGGCGGAGGACTGTGCGGGCTGGGAACTCGCGCGCATGCAGCTCCTCATGGACCGGGTGCATGGCGAATGGGACAAGTACGGCAATCTGCCCAGCCGCCTGCCCGAGGATCTGCGCCAGCGCCACGCAGCGCTGTACGAGCGTGCCATGGCGACGGCCCGGGAAAAGGGCTGGGATCCGGAGTTGAGTGACGAAGACTGACGCAGTGAGCCGGCGCTAGGACGCCGGTCACGGGGCAAGATGCGCTTGCTCGTTTGAAGCCGCAGGCGACAGTGCAGGCTGCGTCAAGGCTGCGATCGGTCCGGCAGTTGCCCGCCGGCCGCCGAGCGATCGCACGATCGGTGGGCCATGCGCTGCTCGGCGCTCAGGAGCTTCCGGACGGCTTGCCGAATGCCAGTACTTCAGCCTTGCCCGCGACGGGGCGGCGCGTGTCGAGCAGGGACAGCGCCTTGTGGAATTCGGCCTGCAGGCGAAGCTGGAGACCGGCTCCTTCGGCGGTGTAATACACGGCCCGGTAGGCCACCGGCTCGTCCAGGCCGGCTCGGTTTCCCGGGCGGAAGGACCGCCACGCCACCTCGACCCAGCGCTTGTAGTGGCTATCCACGAAGATGATTTCCTCCTGGTCGATGACCGCCATGTATTGCATGGGGCGGATGGGCACGAATACGCACTGGCGGTCGCTTTCGGCAAGCAGGATGCGGGTCAGGTTGTAGGTGATGGCCGGCAGGGCCGTCTCGACCTGTGCGAGGGCTGGTCCCCGCTCGAAGGTTTCCGTGCCATCGTTCATGGGCGCCTCTCGAACCTTGAGGGTAGTATGCTGATTATCCGGGAAACGATCGGCGGATGCGAGATGAGCGGAAAGCGCGACGGGCCGCCCCGCGCATGAGTCCCGCGCTGGCTGCGCGGGACGCCATCGCCAGGAACTGCTGAGGATCGTTGGGGATCATTACAAGTGGCGGCAGCCGAGCCCGGCTGCCGCTCGCGGCTCACACGGTAGGCACCATGAACGTCACTCTCCGCCAGCTCAAGATCTTCGAGGCTGTTGCGCGCCACCTCAGCTTCACCAAGGCATCGGATGAGCTTCATCTGACGCAGCCCGCCGTCTCCATGCAGATCAAGCAACTGGAGCAGATCGTCGGGATAGCGCTGATCGACGTGGTGGGCAAGCGTGTCTACCTTACCGAGGCCGGCCAGGAGTTGCAGCGCTATAGCCGCAGCATCACCATCCTGCTGGGCGAGGCGGAGCAGGTGTTCGAGGAAATGAAGGGGCTCAGGCGCGGCCACCTCAACATCGCGGTGGCGAGTACCGCCAACTATTTCGTGCCGCGTCTGTGGGCGACCTTTCGCGAGTGGCATCCGAACGTCAGCGTCAGCCTGAACGTGACCAATCGCGAAGGCCTGATACGTGCGCTGGTCGAGAACCAGGCCGATCTCGTCATCATGGGTCTGCCGCCCGAGGGCCTGGAGCTGGTGGCGGAAGGCTTCATGCCGAACAGGCTGGTGATGATCGCTCCACCCTCGCATGCTCTCGCTGCGGAGAGGCGGATTCCGCTGCAGTGGCTGCAGGGCGAAACCTTTCTGGTGCGCGAACAGGGCTCCGGGACGCGATCGCTGATGGAAAGAGTCTTTGCCGACAAGAATCTGGCGCCGGCCACGCCCATCGAGATGAGCAGCACCGAGGCGATCAAGCAGGGTGTCGAAGCCGGTCTCGGCCTCGCGCTATTGTCGGTGCACACCCTGGAGATGGAGCTTGCTCTCGGGCGCCTGGTGGTGCTCGACGTGGAAGGTTTCCCGGTCTTGCGCGAGTGGTACATCGTCCATCGTTCGGGAAAGCGTCTGTCGGCGCTGGCGCAGGCGTTCCGGGATTTCATCCTGAGCGAAACCAGGGGCATCGTTGATGAGCCGCAAGGCTGAGTTGGCACGTTCCGCGCCGACCGTTGCCGCAAATCCCAAGAACACCCGTCCGCTGCCGGCCGATGAACGGCCGGGTTCCCTGAATCTCCTGATTCAGGCCGTCAAGGTGGCGTTGTCGATCACGAATCGGTATTTGACGTCACCTTTCGTCATCCGCTCGTAGGCATCGTTGATCTCGTCGATGCGGATCAGCTCGATGTCCGCGACGATGCCGTGCTCGGCGCAGAAATCCAGCATCTCCTGCGTCTCGGGAATGCCGCCGATCAGCGAGCCGGCCAGGCTGCGGCGTTTCATGATCAGGCTGAACACCTGTGGCGAGGGATGCGGCGATGCCGGTGCGCCTACCAGGACCATCGTGCCGTCGCGCTTGAGCAGGGCGAAGAAGGCATCCAGATCGTGCGGCGCGGCGACGGTGTTGAGGATGAAATCGAAGCTCTTGGCATGCGCCGCCATTTCATCGGCATGACGTGAGACGACGACCTCATCGGCGCCCAATGCCTTTGCCGCTTCGCGCTTGGACTCGGAGGTGGTGAATGCCACCACGTGAGCGCCCATCGCATGCGCCAGCTTGATGCCCATGTGACCCAGGCCGCCGATGCCGACCACGCCCACCTTCTGGCCCGGCCCCACTTTCCAGTGACGCAGCGGCGAATAGGTGGTGATGCCCGCGCACAGCAGCGGCGCCACGGCGGCCAGTTGTGCCTCGGGGTGACGGATGCGCAGCACGTAGCGCTCGTGTACGACGATCCGCTGCGAGTAGCCGCCCAGTGTGTGGCCGGGGGCGTCAGGCGTCGGGCCGTTGTAGGTGACGACCATCTGGTCGCAGTAGTTCTCCAGCCCCTCGGCGCAGTCGTCGCAGTGCTTGCAGCTATCGACGATGCAGCCGACACCGACCAAATCCCCCACCTGGAAGTCCGATACGTGCGTGCCCACCGCCGATACGCGGCCAACGATCTCATGGCCGGGTACACAGGGGAAAAGCGTGCCCGCCCACTCCGAGCGCACCTGATGGATGTCCGAGTGGCATACGCCGCAATAGGCGATGTCGATCCGCACATCGTGCGCGCCCGGCGCGCGTCGGGTGATCTCCATCGACTCCAGCGGCTTATCGCCCGCATGGGCGCCATAGGCTTTGACGGTCATGGTGTGAGCTCCTGTGTCAATTGGATGGAAGCTACTCTTGGAAACACGGCCACCTCACATCATGCCGTCCGAGCGCCTGCGTCACGCCGGCGGGCTCGTCCGCGCGATCCAGGCGGGTGTCCGAGTGCGAGTCGAATGTAAATATAAGGCAAGCAGAGTGTCCTTGTCGTACAGCATTGGTTTCGGCGTTGCGGATCGTTCCCGGCCGGCTGGCATTCACGGGCGCCGGCTTTCTCGCTCGTGGTCGACACGCCAGGCGCGAGGCGGGCGGATGTCAGTGGGCGGCGCTGGAACGGGGAAGTGCGGTAGGTCCTTTATGTGACAACGACTTACGGCATTCCATGACTGTCCACGGATTTTCGTGGATCGATGCAGTGGAGCGGGTGATGGGAATCGAACCCACGTCATCAGCTTGGGAAGCTGAGGTTCTACCATTGAACTACACCCGCTGCGGTGCGCGGGCATTTTGACCGCTTGCCGTGAATACGGTCAAGCATGGCGGTCTGTGATATCTTTACGGGTTCACCGAGTCTTCTGGAAGAACGCTTTCCATGGAAATCTATGTCAACGGAGAGTCGCGGCGCATCGCGCAGGCCGTGTCCGTCGCCGAGCTGCTCGAGGAGCTGGATTGCGCGGGGCGCCGGGTAGCGGTCGAGATCAACAGCGCCATCGTGCCGCGCAGTGTGTACACGCGGCAGCTGGTACAGCCGGGCGACCGCGTGGAAATCGTCCACGCCATCGGGGGCGGCTGATGAGCGATACCGCTGCCGATACCGACGATCTGGTGATCGCCGGCAAGCGCTACCGTTCGCGTCTGCTGGTGGGCACCGGCAAATACCGCGACCTCGATGAAACCCGTCGCGCCACCGAGGCGAGCGGCGCGCAGATCGTGACCGTCGCCATCCGCCGCAGCAACATCGGGCAGCGTGCGGACGAGCCCAATCTGCTCGACGTGCTGCCGCCGGACCGTTACACCATCCTGCCCAATACCGCGATGTGCTACACCGCCGAGGATGCGGTGCGTACCTGCCGTCTCGCGCGCGAACTGCTCGACGGACACGATCTGGTCAAGCTCGAAGTGCTGGCGGA
This sequence comes from uncultured Chromatiales bacterium, assembly GCA_964388175.1. Taxonomy (GTDB): domain Bacteria; phylum Pseudomonadota; class Gammaproteobacteria; order SZUA-140; family SZUA-140; genus JAITWN01. Next base: position 13,980 of record CAYLYS010000021.1, read on the forward strand.
TGAGAAAACGCTCTATCCCGATCTGGTACAGACTTACCAGGCCGCCGAGACGCTGGTCGCCGACGGCTTCAAGGTCATGGTCTACACCAACGATGATCCGATCGCCGCCAAACGGCTGGAGGAGATCGGCTGCGTCGCGGTGATGCCGCTGGCGGCGCCGATCGGTTCGGGTCTCGGCATCCGCAATCCTCACAACATTCTCACCATCGTCGAGAATGCCCGCGTGCCGATCCTCGTCGATGCCGGCGTCGGTACGGCTTCGGATGCCGCCATCGCCATGGAGCTGGGCTGCGACGGCGTGCTGATGAACACCGCTATCGCCGGCGCCCGCGATCCGGTGCTGATGGCCTCGGCGATGCGCAAGGCGGTCGAGGCCGGCCGCGAAGCCCTGCGTGCGGGACGTATTCCGCGCAAGCGCTTCGCCAGTGCTTCCTCGCCGGTCGACGGCCTGTTCTTCAGTTAGCGGGCCCTCTCGCGCCAGACTGCCTTTCGAAAACAGGAAGGGGCCGGCGACTTCCTTATGCTATCCACGGAATCACCAGTGACCGACCCCACACCCCGTCGTATCGTGCGCAGTTTCGTGCGCCGTGAAGGCCGCATGACCGAGGCGCAGCGCCGCGCGCTCGAGCAGCATCGCGGCGAGTATGAGCTGGTGCTCGCGGCGCAGCCTTGGGATCTGGACGCGGTATTCGGGCGCCATGCGCCGCGCCGGCTGGAAATCGGCTTCGGCATGGGTGAATCGCTGTTCGCCATGGCGACGGCGCAGCCGGAGATCGATTTCCTCGGTGTCGAGGTCTATCGTCCGGGTGTCGGCCATCTCATGCGCCGCTTGCATGAACACGGTCTGCGCAATGTTCGCATCGTCGCAGACGATGCGGTCGAGGTGCTGGGGCGCATGATCGCGCCGGCCAGCCTGGAGGCGATCTTCCTGTTCTTTCCCGATCCCTGGCCGAAGAAGCGCCACCACAAGCGCCGTTTGCTCAATGCCGGTTTCGCCGCGCTCGCGGCCTCGCGCCTGGCGCCCGGCGGCGTGATGCACATGGCGACCGATTGGGAAGATTATGCGCAGCAGGCGCTGGCGGTGCTGGATGCAACGCCCGGCCTGAGCAATACGGCCGGGGCAGGCTGTTTCGCGCCACGTCCGGACTGGCGCGAGGTGACGCGTTTCGAGCGCCGTGGCGAGCGCCTGGGGCATGGCGTGTGGGATCTGATCTTCCGCCGCGACGCCTGAGCGCGCCGCATTCCGGATTCTTCCCCGGGCGTTTCCTTCAGGGTTCCAGAAAAGCGAGAACGGCGTCGAGCCCGGCGTGGTTGAGCACGACGTCGGCTTCGGCCTGCACCGCCGGCTTGGCGCGGTAGGCGACGCCGAGTCCGGCGAGGCGCATCATCGGCAGATCGTTGGCGCCGTCGCCCATGGCGATCGTCGCTTCCGGTCCGATGCCGAGCTCCGTGCACAGTTTCCGCAGGAAATCCGCTTTCGCCGCCGCGCCCACGATCGCGCCGCTCACCGTCCCGAGCAGGCGTCCGTCCTCGAATTCCAGCGTGTTGGCCAGCGTGTAGTCCAGATGCAGCCGCTGGCGCAGGCGTTCGGTATAGAAGGTGAATCCGCCGGAGACCAGTGCGCTCTTCACGCCGCGCGCGCGCAGCCCCTCGATCAGTGTCTGCGCGCCGGGGTTGAGTTGCAGCCGTTCCTCGTACACGCGATCGAGCAGCGTCGCGTCCAGCCCTTTGAGCAGGGCGAGGCGGCGGCGCAGCGAGGTTTCGAAATCGATCTCGCCGCGCATCGCCGCCTTGGTGATTTCCGCCACCTGCGGTTTGATGCCGGCATAGGAGGCGATCTCGTCCGTGCATTCGATGGAGATGAGCGTCGAATCCATATCGGTGAGCAGCAGGCGCACCGCCGACGGATCGAAGTCCGCGGGAATCGGGTTGATGTCGAAGCCGAAGCGCTCGCGCAGCGCGGCGAGGGGCTGCGCGGGAACGGGAGCGGCGGTGATCACGCGCAGATGCGCGGCGCGTTCCTCGACGCGTCCGCCGCTGGCCGCGGCCACTTGCCGCGCCGCTTCCGCGTCCAGCGCGGAACCCTGCAGGATCAGTGTCGCCATCGTTTCAGCTCCAGGCTCGAAAAACGCAAATCATAGCCTGTTTTTCGGCCGGCACGCTATTCATCGTCGCGCCTGATGCGCAGTTCGGCGAGCTCGCCGGTGGTGTCGAAGATGAGTTCGATGTGCACGGGGCGGCAGCAGACGTGGCAGTCCTCGATATAGGCTTCGCTGCCGGCGCCGAGGAGTGCCGAGCTGGGGTCGATGAGCAGATCGAACGGTTCCCCGCAGTAGGGGCAGTCGATGCGGCGCTGTTCCAGCGGTTCAGTCATCGTCGGGCAGGAACAGCATCAGCAGTTCGTTCAGATAGCGCCGTCCCCGCGCGGTGGGCCGGATATGGACGTGATCGCGTTCGATCAGTTCCAGCGTTTCGGCGCGGGCGAGCGCGGGTTCGAACAGCGCGAGCGGCAAGCCGGTGCGCTCCTGGAACAGGCGTCGTTCGAAACCTTCGTTGAGGCGCAGGGCGTTGAGCATGAATTCGAAACCGAGCGCGGGGGCGTCGAGCCGGCGTTGCTCGGCAATGCGCGCGGCGCTCGCCGCCTGTTCGAGGTAGGCGCGCGGATGTCTGACCTTGGACAGGCGTTCCACCGTCTGCGCGGCGGGCAGGGTGAGCTTGCCATGGGCGCCGGCGCCGATGCCGAGATAGTCGCCGAAGCGCCAGTAGTTCAGGTTGTGCCGGCATTGCATGCCGGGGCGGGCATAGGCCGAGACTTCGTACTGGAGATAGCCGGCGGCGGCGAGGTAGTCCTGGCAGTGCGACTGCATGTCCCACAGCGTATCGTCGTCGGGCTGCGGCGGCGGTTGCAGATAGAACGCCGTATTCGGCTCGATGGTGAGCTGGTAGTGGGAGAGATGCGGTGGCTCCAGCGCCACCGCCGCGTGCAGATCGTCGAGCGCGCCCTGCAGCGATTGTCCGGGCAGGCCGTACATGAGGTCGATGTTCCAGCGTTCGAAGCCGGCGCTGACTGTCGCTTCGGCTGCCACGCGCGCCTGTTTCGCGTCGTGGATGCGGCCGATGCGTGCGAGCAGTTCGTCGTTCAGGCTCTGCACGCCCAGCGACAGGCGATTGATGCCGGCGGCGCGGAATTCGCGCAGGCGGCCGGCGTCGACCGTGCCGGGATTGGCTTCCAGCGTGATTTCGGCGCCCGGGTAGAGCGGCAGCCGCGCGCGCACGTCCGAGAGCAGGCGGTCCAGTGTCTCGGGCGCCAGCAGGCTGGGCGTGCCGCCGCCGATGAAGACACTTTCCACGTTGCGTCCCCACACCAGCGGCAATTCCTGCTCCAGATCCGCGATCAGAGCGTGGATATAATCGGCTTCCGGAATGCGTTCCCGCGCCTCATGCGAATTGAAGTCGCAATACGGGCATTTGCGCGTACACCAGGGGATGTGGATATAGAGCGCCAGCGGCGGGACGGTATCGAAGCGCGGCGCCGCGAGCGCGGTGCCTGCGTTCAGATTGGCGTTCAGCTCGATGCGCGCCGCGCCGGGGCGGTGTGCGGGCGCATCGCCGGCACCGGAGAGCGTGTTCATGGCCGGTGCGGACCGGGCGCATCGCCGCCGGCGAATGCGCGCAGCAGTTGCGCCATGGCCTGGCCGCGATGGCTGAGGCGGTTCTTGGTCGCGGGCGGCAGTTCAGCGGAGGCGCAATCGTATCCGGGCACGAGAAACACCGGATCGTAGCCGAAGCCGCCGTCGCCGCGCGGCGCCCGCAGGATGCTGCCTTCCCAGCTGCCCTGGCAGATCAGCGGCGTCGGATCGAGGGCGTGGCGCATGTAGACGATGACGCAGCGGAAGCGCGCCGTGCGTTCGCCGTCGGGGATGCCGGCAAGCTCGCGCAGCAGCTTGTCGACGTTGGCGCCGTCGCTGCTGCCGACATCCGCTTCGGCGCCGGCGTAACGGGAGGAGTAGATGCCCGGTGCGCCGAGCAGTGCGTCGACCTCGAGGCCGGAATCGTCGGCGATCGCCGGCAGTCCGGTGATCTGCGCGGCATGGCGCGCCTTGATGATGGCGTTCTCGACGAAGCTGAGGCCGGTTTCGTCGGCGTCGGCAACGTTGAGTTCGCGCTGCGATATCAGCTCGAAACCGGCGTCGGCGAGCAGCGCCGAGAATTCGCGCGCCTTGCCCTTGTTGCCGCTGGCAAGTACGATGCGCTGGCCCTGTCCGGCCGCGGTCGTCACGGCCGGGCGCCGCCTTCCAGCGCCTGCTGCTGCAGCCGGATCAGCTCGGCGATGCCGCCGCGCGCGAGTTCGACCATGGCCAGCATTTCGTTCATGCGGAAAGCGTGTCCTTCGGCGGTGCCCTGCAGTTCGATGAAGGCGCCGGCGTCGTTCATGACCACGTTCATGTCGGTTTCGG
>CAYLYS010000021.1:18446-37170 GCA_964388175.1 uncultured Chromatiales bacterium
CCTCGGCGTAGTCGAGGTCGAGCACGGGGGCGCCGCGGTAGATGCCGACGGATACCGCGGCGATATGGCCGTGGAGCGGATTGGTGTTCAGCTGGCGCTGGCGCATCAGCGCGGTAATGGCGTCGGCGAGCGCGATGTAGCCGCCGGTGATGGCGGCGGTGCGCGTGCCGCCATCGGCCTGGATGACGTCGCAATCAATAGTGATGGTACGCTCGCCGAGCGCGTCGAGATCGATCGCGGCGCGCAGCGATCGTCCGATCAGACGCTGGATTTCCAGCGTGCGCCCGCCCTGACGTCCGCGCGACGCCTCGCGCTGCATGCGCTGGCCGGTGGAGCGCGGCAGCATACCGTATTCGGCGGTGATCCAGCCGCGGCCGCCGCCTTTGAGAAAGGCCGGTACGCGCGGCTCGATGCTGGCGTTGCACAGCACGCGCGTATCGCCGAATTCGACCAGCACCGAGCCTTCGGCGTGACGGGTGTAATGGCGGGTAATGGCGATCGATCTCAGTTCGCCTGGTGCACGGCCGCTGGGACGCATGATGATCCTTCTTGATTGATGGCTGGGTTCAGGTTGGGATTCTGTGGGACAATCTAGTATAACCTATCGATCGCCGATCAATTGTAGATGCGGGTAAGACGCAGGGGAGCAGTCAGTTGATACGTAGCATGACGGGGTTCGCGCGCCGAGAATTCGAGTCCGCGCAGGGTGTGCTGGTGTGGGAGCTGCGTACGCTCAATCATCGTTATCTCGATGTCGCTCTGCGCATACCGGAAGAGCTGCGCGCGATCGAATCACGCGCGCGTGAGCTGATCTCGTCGCGGCTTCGCCGCGGCAAGCTGGAAGGCACGCTCAGATATCAGTCGCGCGCCGCCGCGGCGACCGGATTGACGCTCGATGAGACGCTGGTCGAGAGGCTGCTCGTTCTGCATCGGCGGGTGGAGGAGATGATGGGCCGGCCGATGCCGACGGGCGCCATGGATGTGCTGCGCTGGCCCGGCGTGCTGGCCACGGTGGAGGTCGATGCCGGCGCGCTGCAGAGCGCGGCGCTCGATCTGCTCGATGGCACGCTGGCCGAGATCGACGACACCCGGCTGCGTGAAGGCGGCGTCATCCGGGCATTGATCGTGCAACGCGCGGCCGATATCCGTCGCCAGGTCGATGCGGTGCGCGCGCAGTTGCCGGAGATCATGGGCAATCAGCGCCGCAAGCTGACCGCGCGCCTGCAGGAGCTGGCGGCACGTTTCGATGCCGACCGGCTGGAGCAGGAACTGCTCTATCTGGTGCAGAAGGCCGATGTGGACGAGGAGCTCGATCGTCTGCTGGTGCATCTGGACGAGGTCGAGCGCGTGCTCGGCGAGGCCGGGCCGGCGGGGCGGCGGCTGGACTTCCTCATGCAGGAACTCAACCGCGAGGCCAATACGCTCGGCTCCAAGTCGATCGATGCGCTGACCACGCTGGCTTCGGTCGAGATCAAGGTCGCCGTCGAGCAGATGCGCGAACAGGTCCAGAACATAGAATGAGCACGGTACGGTTTCCGGCATGAGCGGCGCCGGACAGGATGGAGGACAGGGCGGCGCGCAGCCGGGCAGCTGTGCCGCGGCGCTGTTCATCGTTTCCGCGCCGTCGGGCGCCGGCAAGACCAGTCTGATCAAGGCGCTGCTCGCCGCCGATGCGGAACTGGCCGCTTCCATATCCCATACCACCCGGCCGCCGCGCCCGGGCGAGATCGACGGCAGGGATTACCATTTCGTCGGCGTGGAGCGCTTCCATGCCATGGTCGCGGCGGGCGATTTCCTCGAGCATGCCTGTGTTTTCGACCATCATTACGGCACCAGTGCTGCCGCCGTGCGCGCGCAGGCCATGGCCGGCCACGACGTGGTGCTCGAGATCGACTGGCAGGGTGCGCGCCAGATCCATGCGCTGGTGCCGGATGCGGTCAGGATTTTCATCCTGCCGCCTTCCGTGCAGACGCTGCGCCAGCGCCTGCAGGCGCGCGGGCAGGACGGCGCGGCGGTCATCGAACGCCGGATGCGGGATGCCCTGAGCGAGCTTTCCCACTGCGGCGAGTACGATTATCTGGTCGTCAACGATGATTTTGCCCGCGCGCTGGACGATCTGCGTGCGATCGTGCGCGCGCGGCGGCTGCAGACAGCCGCGCAGCAGGCCCGCCATGGGCGGATGCTGGCGGCGCTGCGCGGCGGAAAGGGCGAGAATGGTCCTGGAAATGATCCCGAGGATGACCGGGGAGCGGTCTGAACGATGTCATCGCCGCCGAAACCGGTATAATAGCGACCGTATCCACCGCATGCGAGATTCCCGAGAGCCATGGCACGCATCACCGTAGAAGATTGCCTGAAACACATTCCCAACCGTTTCGACCTGGTGATGGTCGCCAGCAAGCGGGCGCGTCAGCTCAGCCACGGCAAGGAGCCGACCGTGCCTTGGGACAACGACAAGCCGACCGTCGTCGCGCTGCGCGAAATCGCCGGCGCCACCATCAGCGCTTCCATCCTCGCTGAAGCCAGCGCGCAAGAACAGCGCGAAGAGACGCTCGACGAGCAGGAACTGCGCGAACGTCTGCGCCAGGAGTTGCAGCAGGAGCTCCAGCAGGGCATCGAGCAGGAATAAGGCCGGCTTCGTGATCGAGACCTCACTTGAAACGGTCCGAACTGACACCCTATGCCGAACTGCCTGAATCTTCGGATCCCGATTATCTGCTCGGCGAGCTGTGCGCCGAGCTGCAGGCTTATCTCGACCCCCGCCAGATAGCCGAGGTCCGGCGCGCCCATCAGTTCAGCGCGCGCGCCCACGAAGGACAGCTGCGTCTTTCCGGCGAACCTTACATCAGCCATCCCCTGGCGGTCGCCCGCATCCTGGCGGGCATGCGCATGAATACCGAGTCCATCGTCGCCGCGCTGCTGCACGATGTCATCGAGGACACGCCGACGGCGCGGGAGCAGATCGCCGAGCAGTTCGGCGAGGACGTTGCCCATCTGGTCGACGGTGTCAGCAAGCTGACCCAGATCGCCTTCGAGACGCGGCGCGAGGCGCAGGCGGAGAATTTCCGCAAGATGCTGCTGGCGATGGTGCAGGATATCCGCGTCATCATCATCAAGCTCGCCGACCGGCTGCACAATATGCGTACCATCGGTGCCTGCAGCCGCGAGGCGCGTCGGCGCATCGCGCACGAGACGCTGGAAATCTATGCGCCGATCGCCAACCGGCTCGGCATGAATCAGGTCCGTACCGAGCTGCAGGAGCTCGGCTTCGCCGTCTACTACCCCTCCCGCTACCGCGTGCTGGCCGAATCGCTGCGCAAGGCGCGCGGTAACCGGCGCGAGATCGTCAGCAAGATCACCTATGGGCTGGAAGAGCGCCTGGAGCAGGAGGGCTTGCCGTGTCGCATCGTCGGCCGCGAGAAGCATCTCTACAGCATCTATCAGAAGATGCGCAGCAAGCGGCTGAGCTTTGCCGAGGTGTTCGATGTTTACGCCTTCCGCATCATCGTCGACAACGTCGATTCCTGCTATCGCGTGCTCGGCTCGGTGCACAATCTGTACAAGCCGGTGCCGGGCAAGTTCAAGGATTACATCGCCATTCCCAAGGCCAACGGCTATCAGTCGCTGCATACCGTGCTGTTCGGCCCCTTCGGTGTGCACATCGAGGTGCAGATCCGTTCGGAGGACATGGAAAAAGTAGCGGAAGCGGGCGTCGCGGCGCACTGGCTGTACAAGCTGGGCGATTCGGACGCCGCCAACAGCGGCACGCAGAAGCGCGTGCGCGAGTGGATGAGCGGCCTGCTGGAAATGCAGAAGAACGCCGGCAATTCGCTCGAATTCCTCGAAAACGTCAAGATCGATCTGTTTCCCGACGAAGTCTACGTCTTCACCCCGCGCGGCAAGATCATGGAACTGCCGCGCGGCGCGACGCCGGTCGACTTTGCCTATGCCGTGCATACCGATGTCGGCAATACCTGCGTCGCCGCCAAGATCGAGCGCCGCCTGGCGCCGCTGTCCTCGACCCTGCAGAGCGGACAGACGGTGGAAATCATCACTTCCCCCGGCGCGCGGCCCAATCCGGCGTGGCTGAACTGGGTGGTGACCGGCAAGGCGCGCGGCAATATCCGCAACTTCCTCAAGAATCTGAAGTGCGACGAATCGGTGGATCTCGGCCAGCGCCTGTTCGAGCGGGCGCTGCGCAATGCCAGCGCCAAATCGCTCGACGACTTCTCGCGGCGCGACATCGAACGCCTGCTGACCGAGTTCAAATGCCAGACCATAGAGCAGCTGTACGAGGACATCGGGCTCGGCAATCGCCTCGCTCCGCTGGTCGTGCGCCGACTGCTCGAATTCGCCGCGGTGGACAAGGGCCAGCGTCGCGGCCACAGTGCCATCAAGCACGTGTTCACCCGCTATATGCCGGCCTGGCTCGGTGGTTCCAAGGGTAACGCGGCGCCGTTGGCGATCAAGGGCACCGAAGGCATGGTGGTGACGTTCGCCAAATGCTGTTATCCGATTCCCGGCGATCCGATCCAGGGCTTCGTGTCGTCCGGGCGCGGCATCGTCGTGCACGCCGAGTCGTGCAAGAATGTGAAAGAATTCCGCAATCAGCCGGAAAAATGGATAGACGTGCAGTGGGAGCCCGAGATCGAAGGCGAGTTCCCGGTCGAGATCCGGGTCGATGTGCTCAACCGGCGCGGCGTGCTGGCAACCATCGCCGCGGCGATCGCCAATATGGACGCCAACATCAGCAATGTTTCCATCGAAGAGCATGATGGCAAGTACAGTTCCATTTTCTTTATCATCTCCGTGCACCATCGCGTTCATCTGGCGCGCGTCATGCGCCGCATCAGGACCATTGAGCACGTGGTGAAAATCAACCGGAAGAAGGCCTGAATCCATCCGGCCGGGTGGTGAGCGGGGCAGCGCCACGCCATCGCCACGGCTCATACACAGGGAGTTCTGCGTTGGAACGAAAGATCATCAGTACCGATGCCGCGCCGGGCGCCATCGGCACCTATTCCCAGGCCGTGCGGGTGGGCGAGATCGTATACCTGTCGGGACAGATACCGCTCGATCCGGCGACCATGCAACTGGTCGACGGCGATTTCGAAGCGGCGGCGGTGAGGGTGTTCGAGAATCTCAAGGCGGTCGCCGAGGCGGCGGGCGGCAGTCTCGCCGATGTGGTCAAACTCAACGTCTATCTGGTCGATCTGACCAACTTTCCGTTGGTCAACGAAGTGATGGGGCGCTATTTCCAGGCGCCCTACCCGGCGCGCGCGGCGGTTCAGGTCGCGGCGCTGCCGAAGGGGGCCGTGGTCGAGGCCGACGCGGTCATGCATCTGCGCGCAGTCGGGCGCTGACATGGCGCAGTGGTGGTCACCCGGAACAAACAAGCGGCGCGCGCCGCACCATCGTCGCCGCTGAGCGTTTTCAAAGGCGTTGCCGCCCACGTGGCCGGCAGCTTCGCGCGCCTGGATATCCACACCGTTCAGGATCTGCTGCTGCATCTGCCGGCGCGCTACCAGGATCGCAGCCGGCAGACAGCGATCGGTGCGCTGCGCGCCGGCGACGAGGCGACGGTCTGCGGCGAAGTGCAGCTGGCTCAGATGCCTGCCGCTGCGAGGCGCGGCCGGCGGCGCGCGCTCCTCGTTCGCCTCGGCGATGGTACGGGTTCGCTGCAACTGCGTTTTTTCCACTTCAACGCCCGCCAGCAGGAAGCCTTCGTGCGCGGCGCGCGCCTGCTGTGTTACGGCGAGGTGCGCGGCGTGCCCGGTGCGCTGGAGATGGTCCATCCGGAATGCCGCGTCATCGGCGACGATCATGTGCACGAGCTGCCCGACAGCCTCACGCCGGTTTATCCCACCACCGCCGGTCTGCATCAGGCGGTGCTGCGCAGGGTCGTCGCGCGCGCGCTGGCGCTGCTCGATGACGCCGGCGACGATTTTCTGCCCGAACTGTTGCCGCCGGATCTGGTGCGTGGCCGCGCACTGCCCACGCTGAGAGAGGCGCTGCTGTACGTGCATCGGCCGCCGCTCGATGCGGCGGTCGACATGCTGATCGCCGGCCGCCATCCCGCCGTGCAGCGTCTGGCGCTGGAAGAGCTGACCGCGCATCAGCTCAGCCTGCGCCGGCTGCGCACGAAAGTGCAGGGACAGCGCGCGCCGGTCATGTGCACGGCGGGCGCACTGCGCCGCCGCTTTCTGGAAACGCTGCCCTTTTCGCTGACCGCCGCCCAGCAGCGCGTGCTCGGCGAAATCGACCGCGACCTTGCCCGCTCCCGCCCCATGCAGCGTTTGCTGCAGGGCGATGTCGGTTCCGGCAAGACGGCGGTTGCCGCCGCCAGCGTGCTGACCGCGGTCGAGGCCGGTCATCAGGCGGTGGTCATGGCGCCGACCGAGCTGCTCGCCGAACAGCACTTCCACAGTTTCGACCGCTGGCTGACGCCGCTCGGCGTCGGCGTGTGCTGGCTGGCGGGCAAGGCGCGCAGTCAGGCGCGGGCGCGTGTGCTCGAAGACCTGCGCAGCGGCGCTGCCGCCGTTGCCGTCGGTACGCACGCGCTGTTTCAGGACGAAGTGAATTTCGCCGCGCTCGGCCTGGTGGTGATCGACGAGCAGCACCGTTTCGGCGTGCATCAGCGTCTCGCGCTGCGCGAAAAGGGACGGCGTGCGGGACGCTATCCGCATCAGCTCATCATGACCGCGACGCCGATACCGCGCACGCTGATGATGACCGCCTATGCGGACCTCGATTGTTCGGTGATCGACGAGCTGCCGCCGGGGCGCCAGCCGGTGACCACGGTGGTGGTGCCGGACACGCGCCGCGCCGAGGTGCTGGAACGGGTGCGCACGGTCTGCGCGCAGGGACGGCAGGCCTATTGGGTTTGCACGCTGATCGAGGAATCCGATGTGCTGCAGTGCCAGGCGGCGTCCGAGACCGCGCAGCTGCTTGCCGCGGCTTTGCCCGATCTAGAGGTCGGGCTTCTGCACGGCCGGCTCAAGGCGGCGGAGAAGGAACGAGTGATGGCCGCGTTCAAGCGCGGAGCGATTCACCTGCTGGTCGCCACCACCGTGGTCGAGGTCGGTGTCGATGTGCCGAATGCGAGTCTGATGATCATCGAAAATGCGGAGCGCCTGGGGCTCGCCCAGCTCCATCAGTTGCGCGGCCGGGTCGGGCGCGGGAGTGAAAAAAGCGTTTGTGTCTTGATGTATCATAGCCCTCTGTCCGAGCGCGGGCGGGCGCGTCTCGCCGTGCTGCGCGAAACCAGCGATGGTTTCGAAATCGCCGCGCGCGATCTCGAACAGCGCGGACCAGGCGAAATACTCGGCGTGCGTCAGGCCGGGCCGATGCGCCTGCGCACGGCGGATCTGCTGCGCGATGGAGATCTGGTGCCGGTGGCGGCCGCAGCGGCCGCAGCGATGCTGAAGGATGATGCGGCAAGGGCGGCGCTGCTGGTGTCGCGCTGGCTGGAAGACGACGCGCGTTACAGCGCGGTATAAGGCGGCATCGCTGCGGACGAAGATCGAATGGATGTATCGTGCTGAATCTGGGCAGAGAACCTTCATGGCGTGTGGCGACGCCTGCGGTGCAGCGTGAGTTGCCCGCGTATCTGCGCTCCTGGCTTATCGTGACGGAATCGCTGACGCAGCGCTTGCGGGATGAATGCGGGCCGCGTTTCCGCGTCGCCTTGCGCGGGCAGTGCTGGCAGCGCCCGCTGCCGAGCGAGCGCGCCGCGCTGGCGCTGCCCGACCGCGCTTACGCGCTGGTGCGTCACGTCCATCTGCTGTGCGCGGAGCGGGCGGTGGTGTTCGGTCGTACGGTGATGCCGGCTGCTACGCTCCACGGCGCGCGCCGCCGTTACGCCAGCCTGGGCAGCCGGCCGCTCGGCGCGGTGCTGTTCGCCGATCCTTCCGTCGCGCGTGGTGCGATCGAGGTGGCGCGAATCGCTCCCCGCTGCGCGCTGCATGCGGATGCGCTCGATGGCGCGGCGCCGCGCGGCGCCATCCGGAACAATGGCCGGAACGATGGCCGGAACGATATATGGGGGCGGCGTTCCGTGTTTTTCGTGGAGGGATACCCTTTGCTGGTCAGTGAGCTTTTTCTGCCCGCCATCGCGCGCCTGCGTGGAGGCGTGTCCCATGCCGCTTGATCGGACGCGCCTGCGCGAGCGTGCCGGCGTCTATGCCCGTCTCATGCGCCTGGACCGCCCGATCGGCAGTTTTCTGCTGTTGTGGCCGGCGCTGTGGGCGTTGTGGCTGGCGGGGGAAGGGCGGCCCGACATCGGTATCGTGGCGGTGTTCGTCGCCGGCGTGCTGCTCATGCGCTCGGCCGGCTGCGTGATCAATGATTATGCCGACCGCGATATCGACGTCCATGTCAGCCGCACGCGTGAGCGACCGTTTGCACAGGGCCTGGTCGACGGCCGCGAAGCGCAGATCCTGTTCATCGTGCTGTGCATGACCGCGTTTGCGCTCGTGCTCACGCTCAACCGGCTTACCGTCGCCCTGTCGGTGGTCGGCGCCGTTCTGGCGTTGACCTATCCGCTCATGAAGCGCCATACCTATCTGCCGCAGATCTATCTCGGCGTGGCGTTCGGCTGGTCCGTGCCGATGGCCTTCGCCGCTCAGACCGGCGCCGTGCCGCAAGCCGCTTGGCTGGTGTTCATTGCGGCGGTGCTGTGGACCACGATCTACGACACCATGTATGCCATGGCCGATCGCGAGGACGACCTGCGCATCGGCGTCAAATCGACCGCGATCCTGTTCGGTGAAAACGACCGTTTGATCATCGCGGTGCTGCAACTGCTGCTGTTCGCGGTGCTGCTGCTGATCGGTGCGCGCTTCGATCTCGGTTCGGGATATCACGCCGGACTGGCGGTCGCCGCCGTCTTTGCCGTCTATCAGCAGTATCTGATCTCGCGGCGTATTCCCAGGGACTGCTTTCGCGCCTTTCTCAACAACAACTGGTTCGGTCTGGCGATATTCTGCGGCCTGATCATGCACTATCTGTATGCATGACAAGGCCGCGGCGGGCGACATTGCCATGGGCGGGTTAATCGGTTCAAATAGGTGCGGACGACGACAGGCCGGCGACAGATGACGGAAATGCGGACAACGGAAGAAACGGACGCGGCGGACGAACGCCTGCGTCGTCTCGGGCGGGCGGTGATCGAGACCGAGACCGCCGCCGTTGCCGCGCTCGCCGCTCGCGTCGACGAGCGTTTCGTCGCCGCCTGCCGCTACCTGCTCGATTGCAGCGGACGCATCGTCGTGCTCGGCATGGGCAAGTCCGGCCACATCGGCGGCAAGATCGCCGCCACGCTGGCCAGCACCGGCAGTCCCGCCTTCTTCGTGCATCCCGGTGAAGCCAGTCACGGCGATCTCGGCATGATCACCGCCAGCGACGTCGTCCTCGCCATCTCCAATTCCGGCGAAACCAGCGAACTGCTGACCATTCTGCCGCTGATCCGGCGGCTCGGTGTGCCGCTGATCACGCTGACCGGCAATCCGGCCTCGACCCTGGCACGCGCCGCCGCCGTCAATATAGATGTGAGCGTGGCGCAGGAAGCCTGTCCGCTCGGTCTGGCGCCGACTTCCAGCACGACGGCCACGCTGGTGATGGGCGATGCGCTGGCGGTGTCGCTGCTCGAGGTGCGCGGCTTCACCGCCGAGGATTTCGCCCGCTCCCATCCCGGCGGACGTCTGGGGCGCCGTCTGCTGCTGCTGATCAGGGACATCATGCACACCGGTAACGAGGTGCCGCGGGTGGATTCGTCCATCCTGCTGAGCGATGCCTTGATGGAAATGACGCGCAAGGGACTCGGCATGACGGCGGTGGTCGATGAGGGCGGTCGTCTGCGCGGCATCTTCACCGACGGTGATCTGCGCCGCGTGCTCGATCGGCGCGTCGATGTGCATGCGACGGTGATCGGCGAGGTGATGACGCGGGATTGCCGCACCGCCAGCGCGGACATGCTGGCGGTGGAGGCGCTCAGAATATTGGAAACGCACCGCATCAGCGCGCTGCCGGTGGTCGATGCGGACGGCGTGCTCATCGGCGCCTTCAATATGCACGATCTGCTGCGCGCCGGCGTGGTCTAGCGCAGAGGCCGACATCATGCAGGATTTTCTGGAAAAGGCGCGGCAGATCCGCCTGGTCATCTTCGACGTCGACGGCGTGCTGACCGACGGCAGCCTGTTCATCGATGCCGACGGGCGCGAGCACAAGGTCTTCAACTCGCGCGATGGCCACGGCATGAAGCTGCTGCAGCAGAGCGGCGTCGCCATCGGCGTGATCACCGGCCGCAGCTCGAGCGCGGTCAGCCATCGCATGCAGGGCCTCGGCATCGACCACGTCTTCCAGGGACAGCAGGACAAGCTGCCCGCATTCAGGGAACTGGTGGACCGCCTGGGGCTGGAAGCATCGCAGGTCGCCTGTGTCGGCGACGACGTCGTCGATCTGCCGATGATGCGCCGCGCCGGCCTCGCCATCGCGGTCAACGATGCCCATGATCTGGTCAAGGAGCATGCCCACTGGATCACCGCGCATGGCGGCGGCCACGGCGCCGCGCGCGATGTCTGCGAGCTGATCCTGAAAGCCCAGGGCGCCCTGCCGGCGCTATGGGACAGATATCTTGCGCTCGATACCTGAGCTGCGCTGAGTCGACTTGGTGTGGACGGACGCGCCCTGCTGATCCTGTTCGTTGCACTGGCCGCCGCGCTGACGTGGTGGTGGTCGCGAGACGAGCAGGCGGTGCAGGGCGCGGCCGTCGGCAGCGCGGGCGAACAGCCGGATTACGCCATGAGGGATTTTCTGCTGCGCGCGATGAATGAAAACGGGCGGCTGGGCCACACCCTGGCTGCCGAAAACCTGTATCATTACGCGGACCGGGAGCAATCCACCCTGACCCGTCCGCACATGATGTTCTACGAGGAAGACCGGGCGGTGTGGGATATCTCCGCCGAGCACGGCCTGGTTTCGGACGGCGACCACCTGGTGTCGCTGAGCGGTGATGTGCAGGTGCGCTACACGGGCACCACGCCGGGGCGCAGTTTCAGGATTCACACCCATGAATTACATGTCTGGCCCGAGGAGCGGCGCGCCGAGACCGAAGCAGCCGTCAGCATCGTCCAGCAGGCGGGCGTCACCCATTCCATCGGTATGCGTGCCGAACTCGATCCGCGCCGCCTCTATCTCCCGGCGCAGGTGCGGGGGCAGTATGAACGTTGAGCGCTGCGCACCGCTGATGCTGGCGCTGACATTGTCGCTGACATTGTCGCTGACATTGGCTCTGGCGCTCGCCTTGGCGCCGCCGCCGGTACTGGCGCTGGCGAGCGATCGTGAGCAGCCCGCACTCATCGAATCCGACGCCGGCGAGATGGATCATCTCCAGGGCATCGGCATCTATCGCGGCAACGTCGTGTATACCCAGGGCACCATGCGCCTGGAGGCCGATACGATATATGTGCATTTGTCCCCCGATCGGGAAAGCGTCATCCGCGTCGAGGCGGTGGGCGCGCCGGTGCGCTTTCGCCAGCGTATCGAGGGTCATGACGAAGACTTGCGCGGCGAGGCGCTGCGCATCGAGTATTTCGCCGATCCGGAGCGCCTGGTGCTGGAACAGCAGGCGCACATCTGGCGCCTCAATACCGAGTTCGCCGGCGAGGTGATCAGCTACGATCCCCAGCGCGGCGTGGTCAACGCCCGCCGCGGCGAAGCCGAAGGCGACGGGCGCGTCCAGATCATCATCCAGCCGCAGCAAGGCCGGAGCGGCGGGGAAGGCGCGCGCTGACCGGGATGGATCTGCTCAGCGTCAATCGCATCTCCAAGCACTATCGCAAGCGCACAGTGGTGCGCGACGTTTCCATGCAGATAGCCGGCGGCGAGGTGGTGGGCTTGCTCGGACCGAACGGCGCCGGCAAGACCACTTCCTTTTATATGGTCGTCGGCCTGGTGCCTTGTGGCAGCGGTACCATCACGCTCAACGGGCAGGACATCACCATCATGCCCATGCATGCCCGCGCCCGCATGGGCATCGGCTATCTGCCGCAGGAGGCCTCGGTATTCCGCAAGCTGTCGGTCGCCGACAATCTGCGCGCGGTGTTGCAGACGCGGCGTGATCTGGACCGCGCGGCCCAGGAGCGGCGCATCGACGAATTGCTCGAGGAGTTCCACGTCGCGCATCTGCGCGATGCGGCAGGCATGAGTCTTTCCGGCGGCGAGCGGCGCCGGGTGGAGATCGCGCGCACGCTCGCCATGCAGCCGCGCTTCGTGCTGCTCGATGAGCCCTTCGCCGGCGTGGATCCCATGTCGGTGCTGGATATCCAGCGGATTATCAAATACCTGCGGGACAAGGGCATCGGCATCCTGATCACCGACCACAATGTGCGTGAAACGCTGGGCATCTGCGAACGGGCCTATATCATGAGCGCGGGCGCCATTCTCGCCGAAGGGCGACCGGAGGAAATCCTGGCCGATGAACGCGTCCGCGAGGTCTACCTCGGCGCGGATTTCAGGCTGTGACGGACGGATCGGCCACCGTGCAGGTGTTTTGCATTAGAATTAAGGCGATATCGATGCCCGACGTACCGATGACACGCTTGCCATGAAACAGACGCTACAGATACGCCTTGGTCAGCACCTGACCATGACCCCCCAGTTGCAACAGGCGATCCGCCTGCTGCAACTGTCCGCGGTCGATCTGCGCGAGGAGATCCAGGAGGCGCTGGAGTCCAATCCGATGCTCGAACTCTCCGAAGACGCCGGCGGCGATGACGGTGACGGTGACGGCGCGGAGGCTGATGGCGCGCTTGGCCGGGAGGCGGACGGCGAGTACGGTGCGGAGGCGACGGCGCGCGGCGATACCGGTGATTTCGACAGTGCCGACGGCGGCGCTTCCGGTTTCGATGACATGGCCGACGGCTCCGGCGATGCCCATGACGATATGCATGGGGATATCCATGGCGATGGACATGGCAGCGCCGTCAACGACCCGGAGATCAGCAATATCGCTGAAGATCTGCCGGTCGACAGCGTATGGGAAGACATTTACGACACCGCCACGTCCCATCACGGGCAGAGTGGCGATGCCGAAGGGCGGGAATTCGAGAATCAGGATACCGCGTCGGAGACGCTGCGCGATCATCTGACCTGGCAGATGCAGATGACGCATTTCAGCGAGCGCGACCGCGCCATTGCCCGCACCCTCATCGACAGCATCAATGAGCGCGGCTATCTTGCCGCATCGCTCGAAGACATCCATGAAGGCCTGGTGGCGGATCTGGATGATCTCGACATGCAGGAAGTCGAAGCCGTGCTGCGCCAGATCCAGCATTTCGATCCCGTGGGCGTGGGCGCGCGCGACCTGCGCGAATGCATCCTGATCCAGCTCCAGCACTATCCCGCCGATACGCCCTGGCTGGGCCAGGCGCTGGAACTGGTCGGCGAGCACCTGTCGCTGTTCGCCGAGCGCGAGTATGCGCAGATCATGCGCCGGCTCAAATGCACGCAGGCCGAGTTGCAGGAAGTGCTGGTGCTGATACAGTCGGTCAATCCGCACCCCGGTGAACAGGTCGCCGATAGCCGGACCGAGTACGTCGTTCCCGACATCATCGTGCGCAAGGACAAGAATGCCTGGCGCGTCGAGCTCAATCCGGAAGCGGTGCCGCGGGTGCGCGTCAACGCCGGTTACGCCGGCCTGGTCCGGCGCGCGGACAGCAGCAGCGAGAACGCCTATATGCGCAACCAGTTGCAGGAGGCGCGCTGGTTCATCAAGAGTCTGCAGAGCCGCAACGAAACCCTGCTCAAGGTCGCCACTTGCATCGTCGAGCGTCAGCGCGCCTTCCTGGAGCAGGGCGAGGAAGCGATGAAGGCGTTGGTGCTGCACGATATCGCCACGACGGTCGAGATGCACGAATCCACCATTTCCCGTGTGACGACGCAGAAGTATATGCATACGCCGCGCGGCATCTTCGAACTGAAGTACTTTTTTTCCAGCCACGTCAGCACCGACGGCGGCGGCGAATGCTCCGCCACGGCGATACGGGCATTCATCAAGAAACTGATCGCGGCGGAAGATCGCGGCAAGCCGCTCAGCGACAGCAAGATCGCCCTGCTGCTCAAGGAAAAGCAGGGCATCAACGTTGCGCGGCGGACGATTGCGAAGTATCGTGAGTCGCTTTCCATACCCTCGTCCAGTGAGCGCAAGCGCCTGGTCTGAGGTTGATCACTTGAAACGCCGTTTCCCGCGGTGACAGGTGAGTGTGTTCATCGACAGGATCGTCACCGCCCAGTGCAGGATGAAAGACTGATCTGAATATGAGCCAGCTCGGAAATCTGCTGATCCCGGCACGGGTTGCCCTGCTGCCCGCGGTCAGCAGCAAGAAGAGGGCGCTGGAACTGGTCAGCGAACTGATGACTGCCGGCGGCACCGGACTGAATGCGGCTGCGGTCTTTACCTGTCTGGTCGAGCGCGAACGTCTCGGCAGCACCGGACTCGGGCATGGTGCTGCGATCCCCCATGCCCGCCTGCAGGGACTGGAACATGCGCTGTGCGCTTTCCTGAAACTCGATGAGGGCGTCGCTTTCGATGCCGCCGACGGCGAGCCGGTGCGGATGATCTGCGCACTGCTCGTTCCCGAACAATCCACCAGCGAGCATCTGAACATTCTCGCCATGCTTGCCGAGATGTTCAGCGACGAAAGCCTGCGCCGGCGCATCCTTGGCGCCAGGAGCGGCGGAGAGGTCTGCGATCTGCTGATTTCCTGGCGGCAGCCGGGTGGGGAAAAGGCCGCGGGCACTTCCGCATCAGGCTGATGAAGAACGGCACCACACCTGCGGCCCTGTTTGAAACCCATCGGGAGAGGCTGCATCTGGCCTGGGTGGCGGGAAAAGCCGGTGCGGAGCGCATCATTCCACCGCCGGCCACGCCGGCGCTCGAGCGTTTCCCGCCCGTCGGCTGGGTCGGTTATCTGAATCTGATCAATCCCCATTGCATCCAGGTCATCGGCGCGGCAGAAACGGCTTATCTCGCCGGCCTCTCCGCCGCTGATCGCTCCCGCTCGCTTGCACGCCTGTTTGCCGCCGCGCCCGTCTTCGTCATCGTATCCGACGATCAGCCGGTGCCGCAGGATCTGGCGGCGCTCGCCGGTGAGACGGCGACACCGCTGCTGCGTTCGCCGGCGCCCGGCTACGAGATCATCAGCCATCTGAGGTATTATCTCGCCGACGCGCTGGCCCGGCGGGAGATCGTTCACGGCGTGTTCATGGCGGTGTTCGGCATCGGTGTGCTGCTGACCGGGCAAAGCGGTGTCGGCAAAAGCGAAGTGGCGCTCGATCTGATCAGCCGCGGGCATCGACTGATCGCCGATGACGCGCCGGAGTTTCGCCGTATTGCACCCGATGTCGTCAGCGGGTACTGTTGTCCGTCCGCGCTGAGCGGCTTTCTCGAGGTGCGCGGTCTCGGTGTCCTCGATGTCCGCGCCATGTTCGGAGATACGGCGATCAAAACGAGCAAGGCTCTGCGGCTGATCATCGAACTGAAGCGCATGAGCGAGGAAGAGTTCATCGGTCTGGATCGCCTGGAAGGCGTTCGTCAGGAGTGCACCATTCTCGATGTCCGCGTGCCGCAGATCACTGTGCCGATAGTGCCCGGGCGCAATCTTGCCGTATTGGTGGAGAGTGCGGTGAGCAATCAGATATTGCTGATGAAAGGCTACGACGCCGCGCGCGCGTTCATCGATCGCCAGCAGCGCGTGATCATGGAGCAGTCATCATGAAGATGCTGGTCATCAGCGGGCTGTCCGGCTCCGGGAAAAGTATCGCGCTGCAGGCGCTGGAAGATCTCGATTACTATTGCATCGACAATCTGCCGCTGGGGCTGTTGACCCAGTTCGCGGAGCAGATCATGGACCCGCGCGCCGCGCGCCGCATCGACAACGTCGCAGTCGGCATCGATGCGCGCAATCTGGTGCGTGATCTGGCGCGCTTCGGCGATATTCTGCGCGAGATACGCGAACGCGGCGTCGATTGCGAGATGATTTTCCTGACCGCCTCTGACGCCGTGCTGATCAAGCGTTTCAGCGAGACGCGGCGCAAGCATCCCCTGACCCGTTCCAATGTTTCCCTGACCGAAGCGATTGCCGAGGAGCGCGAACTGCTGGCGCCGCTTTCTTCCAGCGCCGATCTGTACGTCGATACCAGTACTTTCAACGTCCACCAGCTGCGTTCCCTGATCGGAGAGCGGGTGGCGGAGCGGCGCGGTTCATCGCTGTCGCTGTTGTTCGTGTCTTTTGGCTACAAGCACGGCATCCCGGCCGATGCCGATTTCGTTTTCGACATCCGCTGCCTGCCCAACCCGCATTGGGATCCGCAGCTGCGCCTGTTCAAGGGCACCGAGGCGCCGGTCATCGGCTTTCTCGATCAGCAGCCGATCGTGGGCCGCATGTACGAGGATATTCGTGCTTTCATGGAGCGCTGGATACCGGCATTCGAAGCCGAGGATCGCAATTACATGTCCGTCGCCGTAGGTTGCACCGGCGGTCAGCATCGTTCGGTTTACATGGCGGAAAAACTGGCCACGCATTTCCGCCGTACGCGCGACAACGTCATGGTCCGTCATCGGGAGCTGCGATGAGCGTCGGGCTCTGTCTGGTCACGCACGATCATATCGGCGATACGCTGCTCAAGGCGGCGACGGCGATGCTGGGTACTTGCCCGCTGCCGGCGGTGGCGATCCAGGTGACTTCATCCTGCGATCCGGCGCGCGTCGAAGGTATCCTGCGCCAGGTGCGGGAGGCGGTGAGAGATCTCGACGAGGGTGACGGGGTGCTCATTCTCACCGATATGTACGGTTCCACGCCCGCCAATATCGCCACCGCGCTCAGCAGTGACAGCAGCGACGTGGTGGTGATCGCCGGGCTCAATCTTCCCATGCTGGTGCGCTTGCTCAACTATCCTGGCCTCGGTCTCGCGCAGCTCGCCGATAAGGCCGTGAGCGGCGGACAGGAAGGCATCTTCCGCTGTGGTGGCGAGGGAGACTTCTGATGGCCGTGCGCCGCGAAGTACAGATCATCAACCGGCTCGGCCTCCATGCGCGCGCGGCCGCCAGGCTGGTCACGCTGGCGGGGCAGTTTCGCTGCGACGTTCATGTCCAGCGCGGCGCGAAGCGGGTCAACGGCAAGAGCATCATGGGCGTGATGATGCTGGCCGCCGCGCAGGGGACGACGGTCGAGATCCTCGCCGAGGGTGAGGACGAAGAGCGGGCGGTTGAAATGATTGCCGATCTGATCGGCCGACGCTTCGGCGAAGAGTTCTGAGGATATACCGGGGTATACCGGACGCCGCTTTCCGCTGAGCGGCGCCGTTCCGTCGCGTGCGGCAGGAGACGGGCTGTCATGATGGCATTGAGCGGTATCAGCATATCGAGAGGCATCGCCATCGGTGTGGCGGCGGTGCTCAGGCGCGATGAGCTGGAGATCAGCGAATATGCCATCCCCGCCTCCCTGGTGAAGAGCGAAGTCGAGCGTTTCCGCGCCGCGCTGTTCAAGGCGAAATCCCAGCTCGACAGGATCCGCCACGAAATTCCATCCGATGCGCCGGGCGAAGTGCTTGCCCTGATCGAAACCCATCTGGTCATGTTCGACGACGTTACCCTGAGCGAGGGGCCGGTCGAGATCATCCGCGCGCGCAGATGCAATGCGGAGTGGGCGCTGAAGCTGCAGCGTGATCTGCTGATGCAGGTGTTCGAGGAAATGGACGACCCGTACCTGCGTTCGCGCAAGGATGACATCGATCACGTCGTCAACCGCATTCAGCGGAATCTGCAGGGGCGCGGCGATGTGGCGCCCGATGAAATGCTCGATCATCGCGCGAAGGGCGCGGTCATCGTCGCCGATGATCTTTCTCCCGCCGAAATCCTGCTGATGCAGAAGTGCGGCATTGCGGCATTCGTCACCGAATTCGGCGGACCCAATTCGCATACCGCTATTCTGGCCCGCAGTCTCGGTGTGCCCGCCGTGGTCGGCGTACATTACGCCCGGCGTTATATCCGCCGCGGCGATGCGCTCATCGTCGAGGGTCGCCAGGGCGTGGTCATCGTTGCGCCGGCGGAGGTGGAAATCGCTTATTTCCGCCGCCGCCAGGAAGAGGAAAGGCGCTACCGCACGGAACTGCGCAAGCTCAAGCACCGGCCCACGGTGACCCGCGATGGGCATGCCATCAGTTTGATGGCCAATGCCGAGCTCATCGAGGACGTCGCCGCGGTGCGCGCCGCCGGCGCCAACGGCATCGGCCTGTTCCGCACCGAGATGCTGTTCATGGATCGGCAGGATCTGCCCGGTGAGGATGAGCAGTTCGACAACTACGCGCGCATGGTGCAGGCGATGAAGGGCGCGCCGGTAACGATCAGGACACTCGATATCGGGATGGACAAATGGCTCGGTGGAGAGCGCCCGGGCGCCGACGGCAGCAATCCCGCCATGGGTTTGCGCGCCATACGCTGGTGCCTGAAGGATCCGGCGTTGTTTTCCACTCAGCTGCGCGCCATCCTGCGCGCTTCGGCCTACGGGCCGGTGCGCATCATGTTTCCGATGCTTTCGGGCGAGGCCGAATTACAGCAGGCGCTGGCCTTGCTGGCCGACAACAAAGCAGCGCTCACTGCCGCCGGCGTGCCGTTCGATCCGCGCATCGCCGTCGGCGCCATGATCGAAGTGCCCGCCGCGGCGCT